>WFTX01000104.1 GCA_015485235.1 Nitrospirota bacterium
CCAACAATAAAGGGCAGGAGGGCATAGGGTTTGAGCGGTTTCAGGCAATCTATGATCTTCACCAGGAAGGTGAAGTAGATTGCCTGCCTCTGAGCAGGGGCCCCCGAAAAGTCGAAGACTTTTTGGGGTATGGCTGCCTTGGATGGCCTGCGAGAATGAGGCGAAAAGCCTATACCCTCCTGCCTTGTAACTGACTGATGAGTCAATCGGCATTTTGGGTCCCTCTAACCGGCGAGCCTTTCAAGGGCGGCTAACTTTTCCGTCTCCCCTATGGCGATCAGGGTATCACCTGCCTTTATCCTGGTGTTATGGACGGGATTGAATTTCATCTCACCGGACTTTCTCTTTATCGCCACGATAATCACTCCCAGTTCCCTTCCAACACCTGCCTCATGTATGGTCTTGTCGGCAATAGAGGATTTCCCGGAGACTTCGATTTCCTCGAGTTGAAGCTCAATGTTCTCGCTTTTCGTGGCAAACTCTATAAAGTCCACCACAGCAGGCTTCAGAACGGTATGGGCGATCCTGAGCCCCCCGATGTAATAGGGAGAGACCACCCTGTCAGCCCCTGCCCTGAGGAGTTTCTGCTCCGAATTCTCCTCACCCGCCCTCGCAACAATCAGGAGGTCCGGGTTCAGTCCCCTGGCACTCAGGACCACATAGAGGTTCTGGGCATCCGTGGAGAGAACGGAAATCAGTCCCCGGGCCTTCTCAATGCCAGCTTCTTTCAGGAGGTCATCCCTTGTGGCGTCACCGTAGATGAAGACGCTCTCATCGTCTGCATCGAGTTCCTGCCGCTCCTTCTCGATGACAACAAAGGGAACTCCCTTTGCCTTCAGTTCCTTGCAGATTATCCTCCCCATCCTCCCGTAGCCGCAGATTATGAAGTGTTTCTTTAGTGATCTCAACTTCTTCTCCAATTTTCTCCTCCCAAAGGCTTTCTGGATTTCACCCTCGAAGACCACCCTGATCCCGTTGTTCACCGCATAGGCAACAACGCCGAGCCCAAAAAAAACAAGAAATATATTGAAGGCTCTTCCAGCATCAGAAAGGGGTTTTAACTCCTGGTAACCGATGGTGGTAAGGGTGATAACGGTCATGTAGAGGGATTCAAAGGGAGACCATCCCTCTATAAGACTGAAACCGGCCGTGCCGGTGAGCACCACAACTATCACCAGTGTGCTGCTTATTAAAGCTCGTTTTCTCAAGCCCATTATCTAAATCTGTATCTCCCTCAGGGATTCAAGCATCCGTGCATAGTGAGAACCCTTCCAGTAAATACTACCACAGGCCTGACATCTCTGGAAAGAATCAACAGAATGGAAGAGGTGTTCCGGGACCTCGTTCAGCAGCTCTTCCTTCTCCCTGACTTCATCAAGCAGGCCGTTACATCTCATGCACCGGCTACTACGGTTCCCTGGAGGATATTCACGAAGGACCTCTGCCAACTGCCCTTTCAGATGCTCAGATCTGATCAGCAAGTGGTGAACCCTGAAGTCCCTTACAAGGCCCCTGTCCCTTGTCAGGAGAACCCGGCCTTTCCGTCTGGCAATCCTGACCAGTTCCCGGTCATCGATATCCCTGAAATACAGGACATCGTACCCCAGGAACCGGAGCCAGCGGGCAAGCCTTCCGAGCATCGCATCGGCAATGAATGCTTCCATCAGAGCCTCGTATCATAGCCAAGACGGTTGAAGTCCTCACTGTAAAGTTCCTCAATAATCTCCTGTGATTTCCTGCAATAGTAACTCCTGTAATCCCTGTGGGGCGTTGCATTCAGGTGCGGAAGGGATATCCCTTCAATGGAGAGCCTCTGGAGGATCTCCTCTGTATCATCCCGGAGGTTCTCAAACCGGCCGATGAAATCCATATCAACCTTCTCTATCCACCGTACCTGGGGGTTGCACTGGCTCAGCCCCTTCACATGGTAAAGGCCTATGGGTTCAAAGCCCTCCTTCCGGAGCTTCCGGCAGAAGGAGAGAAAGGTGGAATCCAGTGGTATCCTGCCCTCCCTCTTCAGGAAATAGAAGAGAGAGACCGCCCTGTCATAGGGATTCCGCGTGAAACAGAACTTGAATGCCCGTCTGTCATAGGCAGGAGAGACATACCCCTTCTTCAGTAGTGCTGAATAATCCAAGTGGCCGAAGGTTACTATCCCCCTGTTCACGAACCGGCATCTTACATGCCTGAGACTCTTCAGCTTGGGAGCACCAAGCATCTCCACCAGGGAGGTCCCGGCGGTCTTGGGTATCCAGATGAAGACCCCATCGGGCTGGCAGGATGTCCTCAGGTATGCCCTGATAAGGCGTATCCCTGAATAATCAACCAGCCTCTCCATATAGACACCGAACCTGCCCACACAGTAATAATATCTCAAAAGGGAAAGACTTTTAAACCTTATAAACCCCCTGGCTTACTGATCATATTAATACCTGCATCAGTAAAACCATCGACCCTTATTCAGGAGCAGGCTGGCCTCAGGAGAGCACTGGATTTCAGCGATACCGGCAGTAACTCCCCGGGACCTCATAGTCTATGCATTATAACTGAACAGGATATCTCACTTTACGATTCAAAAAAACATCGCATTAAATCCGGTCTCGATGGAGGTCGGCCTGCTCACCCTGACATTACTTATGAC
>WFTX01000105.1 GCA_015485235.1 Nitrospirota bacterium
CTTCATAGTATTTCCGGAGCCCCTTCAGGATCATGACGGTTTCCGGGACGGTGGGTTCCTTGATCTCTATCTTCTGGAATCTCCTTGACAGTGCCCTGTCCTTCTCGAAGTAGTTCCTGAACTCTTCATAGGTGCTTGCGCCAATGCATCTCAGCCGGCCGGAAACAAGGGCGGGTTTGAGTATATTGGAGGCGTCAAGGGAACCGCCGCTTGTTGCTCCTGCACCTACCAGGGTATGTATTTCATCGATGAAAAGGATTGCTCCCTCCATGGATTCGAGTCTCTTTATGGTTGACTTGAGCCTTGCCTCGAAATCCCCCCTGTACTTGGTTCCGGCTATGAGGGCGCCCATGTCAAGGGCGAAGATCTTCACTCCTTTAAGGGGGGACGGGATCTCGTCCTTTACAATCTTCAGGGCAAGGCCTTCCACTATGGCGGTCTTTCCCACACCGGGTTCTCCCACAAGGACTATGTTGTTCTTCCGCCTTCTGCTGAGGGCATGGATGCATCTGTCTATTTCCTGTTGCCTGCCCACGAGGGGATCAATTTCACCCCTCAGGGCCTTTCCAGTAAGATCGATGGTGAACGCCTCAAGGGGGTCTCTTTCTTTTTGCCTCTGAGGGTGATGGTGGGGTTCCGTATCATCATCCTCAAAGGAAGGTGCTTCCGGGAGTTTGGAGATACCGTGGGAGATGAATTCCAGCACATCAAGGCGGGTGATTCCTTCGTCTTCAAGGAAATAGGCGGCATGGGAATCCTCTTCAAGAAAAATGGAGACAAGAAGGTCTCCGGCATCCATCACTTCCTTGCCAGAGGACTGAACATGGGAGAGGGCGCGCTGGATTGTGCGGTGGAACCCCTTTGTGGGGATTGTAAGGCGGGAAGCGCCGTCAGGAACGAGGGGAATATGCTCTTCAAAGAAGTCCTCAAGCCTCTCCTTCATCTGTTTCAGGTCTCCGCCGCAGTTTATCACAATCTCGGCACCCCACTCGTCAATGAGTACGGCATAGAGGAGGTGTTCCACTGTGAGGTACTCATGCCTCTTCTTCTGGGCCTCCCTTACGATAGTCTCTATGGTTATCTCAAGCTCGCGGCTGATCATTCCTTCTCCATTCTGCACCGGAGGGGAAAACTGTTCTCCCTGGCCAGGCGGTGCACGGTATCAATCTTAGTTTCGGCAATATCACGGGTGTATACACCTGCAATCCCCTCCCCCCTTCTGTGGACATGAAGCATTATCCTCGTGGCCTCAGATTCAGGTTTGTGAAAGACACTCCTCAGGATGTAGACCACAAAATCCATTGTCGTATAATCATCATTAAGGAGGATGACCCTGTAAAGGGAGGGCCGTTTTACCTTTTTTTCCGTTTTTGTCCTGGTTTTTTCCAGCAGGTCAAAGTCCTGATCAGCCATCCTCAACTCTCCTTTTCCCGGGCTTTTTGCAGAAAGTCATGTTTTTGGCATGACCGGGTCGCCCATGACTCCCGTGTCTTCACTTATATTTTACCACAGGAGCAATTCTCCGGGGAGGGAAAGAGACAGGTCAAGGTTGAGGTTGAGGTCAAGGTCGAGGTTAAGGTCGAGGTTTAAAAAAGGCGTATAGGTGTCGATACGACCAGGCGTGTAGCGGATAGCGGGGAGGGAAAAAGACAGGTCAAGGTTGAGGTCGAGGTCAAGGCTGAATAACCAATATACCAATACACGAATATACCAATACACCAGTGTCTTTTTGATAGATTGAAAGGAGGTTTCTATGGGTGGGTTTTTTAATAAGGTGGTCCTGGAGCCCCTGGGAAGCTTTTTCCAGAGGCTGGCTGACTTCCTCCCGAATCTGCTCAGCTCCCTGATCATTCTCGGGCTCGGTTTCCTGGCGGCATGGGGGCTGAGGCAGGCCATCCAGAAACTGATGCAGGTTCTGAATACGGACAGGATATGTGAGAGAGTTGGCCTGACGAGGGCACTTGAGAAGGGTGGTATAAAGGATACCCCCTCCAGTATCGTGAGCAGGGTCTTCTACTGGCTGGTGATTATCGTTTTCACCATAATGGCCCTCTATACACTCAGGATACCTGCGATTGCAAACCTCCTTGAGAAGTTCTTTCTCTACCTCCCCAATCTCTTCGTGGCGGTGATCCTTGTGATTGTAGGGTATCTCATCAGCAACTTCGTCGAGCGGGCGGTGCTCATTGCCTCTGTTAACGCAGGGATGAGGTTTTCAGGACTCATGGGTAAATGTGCCAAGGTGGGCGTGCTGATGCTGGTCGTGACCATGGCCCTGGAGCAATTAGGGATCGGGAAGGATACCGTGGTGATAGCATTCAGCATAGTATTCGGGGGGGTGGTCTTCGGTTTTGCCCTTGCCTTCGGGCTCGGGGGCAAGGAGATCGCCAGGGAGTATCTTGAGAAGCGGTTCAGGAGTGAGAAGGAGGAGGAAAAGGACGAACTGAAACATCTCTGAGAGACGGCATATTTGAACAGACACAAGGAATCCTTCACCTTTTTTTCATAACTTCAGTCTCCTCCGGCTGGATGGTTCAGTGGAGGAGATGGCCTGTCATGGTAGTTGCCTGAGCTGAAACCTGACGAGGTCTATATTTGCTCTTTTTGTCTAATTATGTTTATACTAATCATAATTAGACTTAATGAAGCGAGGGAGGCCATGAAATTCGTAAACAGAGAAGAAGAGCTGAATTTATTAGGGGAAAAATATAAAGAGACGGGATTTCAATTTGTACCGGTATATGGAAGACGCCGAATTGGCAAGACGAGACTTATTCAGGAATTCATAAAAGACAAAAAGGCCATATACTTCATGGCAGACAGTGTGTCAGAGACAGAGCAGCTAAGGAATCTCGGCACTGTGGTTGGTGAGCACTTTCATGACATGATACTCACCAGTGCAGGCTTTAAAGACTGGTATCAGTTTTTTGAATATATTTCGGAAAAAACTGATAATAGACTGATTGCAATTATAGATGAATTCCCTTATCTTGTTAATTCAAACAAAGCCATATCCTCGGTATTTCAAAAAGGCATAGACCAATACCTCAAAAAGAGCAATGTATTCCTGATACTTACAGGATCAAGTATTGGAATGATGGAAAAAGAGGTGCTGTTTTATAAGGCTCCACTTTATGGCAGAAGAACGGCCTCACTTGAAGTAAGAGAGATGACATTTGACGCACTGCGCAAATTCTTTCCGCATAAGAACTTTGTAGAGTTGGTTCAGATATACTCAGTTTTCGGGAATGTTCCAGCCTATCTTGAGAAGGTTGATCCCGGAAAAAATATCTTCAGTAATATCAAAGATGCCATACTTGACAGAGGGTCCTTTCTCTACAATGAAGTTGAATTCATATTGCGAGAGGAACTGAGAGAACCAAGGAACTATTTTGCAATCCTGAAAGCAATAGCACAGGGCAAACACAAACTCTCTGAAATTATAAACGAGACTGGTTTTGAAAAGAGTCTCGTTTCAAGATATGTTGACATTCTCAGGGAACTGGGATTCATCAAAAAAGAGATACCGGTTACAGAAAAAAGACCTGCAAAGAGCAAAAAAGGGATTTATAAAATCCATGATAAGTTCTTGAACTTCTGGTTCAAGTATATCTTTCCCAACAGAGGAAGAATAGAGATAGGGAGAGCAGATTATGTTTTGAACCTGATCAGAAAAGACCTTGACCATCACCTCTCACTGTATTATGAAGATATATGTCTGGATCTCTGCCATGAGTACCTGAAGAGTGGCTTAATGAGATTCAGAAGTATTGGCAGGTGGTGGACAAAAGATGCTGAGATCGATATTGTTGCACTGGATGAGGAGACAAAGACAGCCTGTTTTGGTGAATGCAAGTGGAGCAATAAAAAGGTGGGGGAGGATATTTACAGGAATCTTAAAGAAAAATCCAGACTGGTCAACTGGCAAAACAATAAAAGGACTGACAGGTTTATGCTCTTCAGCAGGAGTGGATTTACAAAGAGGATGATTGAGGTTGCCAGGAGAGAGGGTGTTTTGTTGGTTCATGGTGACAGGGTAACTCAAACGAAATAATTCTTCAATCGCACAGCTGAAAGATTGATGATCGGGCTTGTCAATTGTTATTCCTTGATGGATTTGTGGGGTTTCTGTTGCGTCTGTTCATCCCCTCACTTATTATTGACTTTATGCTGCGTAACTTAATGACCGAATGGAAACAATATCGGAACTTGCCACAGGCCGTACTTCACCTTCTTTAAGAGTCAGAACTGCAAGTGTCTCACCAGATGCCTTTACAAATTCCACCTCAATACCATCAGGTTCACAAACCTCCACAACTGTTCCCAGATCGCCAGCACATAAACTGTGCTCAGGAATATCATGCATCAGCACTATGGAATCAAGAGTTTATATCTTATGTCAGCCTCCTTCATGGTAAGAGATGGCTTGTTGCGGGTCAGGGGCGGAACTTGGTCCTTTTTCATTTTCACTTCTCTTCATTATGCAGGTTTATCCCCAGGAAGGACAGATTGCTCTCCTTCAACAATTCTCTGGCCGTCTCGGCATGGTCCTTACTTACCATGAGGCGGACGGGGAGAGCAAGGGGCTTAATATAGGAGAAATGCTCCCCATGAAAGTGGTAGGTTATCCCGTTGCTGTCAAATAGTGATTTTATGAAGGCAATATCGGCCGGGTTGAAAGTGGAATAGATCTCCTCATATTCCACATACTCCTGTGGAGGCTCCGGCGGCAGGCTGTCGACAAGTTCGACATTGCAGTCACTGCAGACCGTAAAACCATGCCTGTACTCATATCCGCATTTTGGACAGAACATTACCCTGATCATCCTCCTTTCCCTGTTTCTGTAAACCCTGCTCCTACGCTTTCAAGAACTCTATCTCCTCAGGTGTGACGGTTCAATGTTAGAGATGGTTTGTTAGAGTGCAAGAGCAAAGATATGTGTTATTTTTCATAGGGTTTGCATATCTTCAAAAAACAACCTGCGAAACCTTGTCCAATTTCCGTCATCCACTCTGTCTCTCTGAATGGAAATATTAAAATCTTTTTCTGTTCTTCTTATTATTGCTCTCCCTACGTCATAAGCAAACTCTCTGGGCTCACTCGAATGAAGCGGATCCAACCATCCTCCCATTCTCTGTCCTTTCTTGTTTGTAAGAGGATATTTCTTATGTATTGGCTCTGGTACAGGATACCTGCATTCAATATATCCTTGTTCTAATATCTGAATACACTCTTCTCCGGTAATATACCCGTACTTTTTTGTCATAATGCCTTGAGCCATAACTCCTTTATTGATAAGGTCTTTGATCATTTCTTCCAGACTGTGCCCTAAATCTTTTGCAATTTTATTAACTTCTTCTCTTGCTTTAACTTCGGGCAATGATTCATATTCTGAGGCTCTTTCTCCAAGCAAATATGCTTTGCATAACTTCTCCAGACCCTGATGACAGAAAAAAGTACAATATCCACGAAAGTTCTCCTCTATAGAGAAGGCGATATAAAAGTCTTCAATACCTCTATCAGTCCAGACTGATACCACATATTCCCTGTTTACTAACTGGCTCATATTTTTTCAACATTTAATTAAGGTGATTTTCATGACTTGTGCAAGACCTTTTCTGCATTCAATGATGAGAGAAATAAAGTCTATTAATTCCCTCTATCCAGGACTTCAGGCCCTCTTTTGCCAGCCTTATATCTGTCAACTCTTTATCTTGGTGAGCAATATATGTATTCCTGAAGCCGGTTATGTTAATAACAATATCATAAAGGTCTGTCTCGTTGAATTTTGAAAAGCTCTCTTTAATTGCTTTAAATATACCACCAACATTGTATCTTTCTGTCTTGCAGTAATCCAGACAGAATGCCAGCAGCCCCAGGGGCCAGAGGCCATTTTTAAAGACAAGAGTTCTTCTCAGATTGCTGGCATGTCTTCTAAGCCAGTCAATGTCACTTTTTCTGAGATTTCCATAATATGGTTCAAAGAAATCCTTTTGTTCCCTGGAGGTGGCTGGCATGTATGGAAGAAGAAGGTCATTTATAAGCCCCTTTGCTGATTCATCGAGCGGTCCCAGCAGGGGAGTAAACACAGGGGCAAATGATATCCCCTCTTTCTTCTCAAGAAACTGAAACAATGTCACAGCATGCTCAATGGACTTTCTGTACCTTGATGGGAGTTTCTCAAGTTGAGGCATTTCAATAAACTCATCTACCCCTGTAACCCTGCCTTCCACATATTCTCCAAGTGGCAAAGACAGTTGTGGCTCCGTTTTTTCTCTCAGCAGTTCCGTTAGAGAGGGCGCACACGTCCTGATGAGTTCATCTATGCTGTTTGAGGTGAAAGTACTGAAAACATCCTGGGGAACATAAAGGTATGACCATTTGGTCCTCTTTGAGGATGCCGACTTACACCAGGATACAGCAGCAGTGGCCTTTAAGGGCACATCCCTGTCCACCCGGCCCTTGGTCTCAACCAACAGGTAATTCCCGTCCGTCTTTCTGGCGATAAAGTCAGGAGTATAAAAAGAAAGCCTCCCTGCATCTGAGAGGTAGTCAATCCTGAGTGCCTGTGGCCCGGTATTCTTACAGAATGCCGCAATGTCGGGCGCGCGGTCCAGAAAGGTTTTCATGGCCACTTCAAACTCCCGGTTGCAGGGAACGAGATTAAAAGGAGTCTTTTCTGCTGGAAGAGCAGGACGATTCTCAGAATGAGTAACCTGGAAGGGCTTCCAGGTGCAGACTGACACGGCATCAGCCTGTTGTATACGTTCTTCAACCAAGGTAGTCTTTGAAAGGATGAGGGGGACAAAGGTGGCTCGTATATGCTCACGGACATCAGGGTCCGAAAGGCGGCCTATCAATTTCTCATCGTAAATGCTGACTTTATGTTCAAACAGTACCTCTTCAAGGAATGTCTGGATCAGTGGTGCCAGAACCTGATGTGTTCCTCTCAGTGATGTAAGCCTTTCCAGTTCTTCCCTGTAAAAAGAAATCGCCCCGACACCGCTTTCAAGCAGAGGCAACTGGACTTTCATCTTCTCGACAATCTCGTTAGTGAACAGATGCCTTCCTTCGTAATCTATCTCCGTTCTTTTCACCTCACCAAGTGGCAGCGGTGCGAATTTTGAAAAGGATTTTTTTACATCGTCAATCGTGATGTTTTCCAGTTTCGGTTTTCTTCTGAATCCTGCACTGAGAACGGGGATAAGTAAATCAAGTTTTTCAAGATCCTTTGTCCTGTCAGGATATATTGTTACAGTGGTCTTTGGCACCTTCTCAACATCTACGATCTCAATCGGCAGCCCCTCCTGACTCAACTGTTCTTTATACATATTAACAAACGCCTTGTGTTCTACTACCGTAACAACCTCCGCGGCCTGTCCCGGCGGCGTCATGCGCCTGAGTCCACGGCCAAGGGTCTGCTCCGGCAGGATGTTTGCCTTCGAACTGTAAGGACGTAACGGTACAATCGTGGTAACATTCCTGACATCCCAGCCCTCTCTGAGCATAAGCACAGAAACAATACAGAGGTAAGGGCTCTCGTTTGAATCAAGTTCCCTTGATAGTTTTCTTAATTCTTTCAGGTCTTCATCGCTGATCTCCTTTTCACTCTCAACAAATTCATAATAGGCATTTTTACCTCTGCCTTTCTTCTTCAGTTTTCCTTTGAGTCTGGTATGAAGGTTGATTGTCCTTCCGTTAAGTTCTTTATAGAGGGGGTCTGTATTGAGTCTGTTGGCTATCTGGCTTGCTGCTTCTGTATCTTCTGTCATGACAAACATCAGGGCCTTCTTGCCGCTCTTTTCCCACTCCTCTTTTGATTTTAACCATCGTGAATACCCCATCATCAGATGCTGCTGGTATTTTACAGAGGCATCGTCACTTGTCTGCTCTATCAGTTTCTCACCTTTCCCTATAATCGGAGATTTGACAATGCCTGCATCCACAGCCTCACCAAGGGGTGCGTCGCAGATAACATGCTTGAAGATATTCCCCTTGTTGTCTTTTGGTGTTGCTGAGAAATCAAGCTGTGCAACAAGGCCGTCTCCGCCCCTTTTCCTGATTGTGTCATTCAGATACTCTATAGCCTCATTCCAGGCAGAATCAGGGTCCCATACATGGTGGGCCTCATCATTAAGAACCATTACCCGCCTGTGTGATGTTATCCTCTCTCTGAGTTCTTCCCCTGTATCCAGTGCCCTTGTCTTTGAGACGGCAGGCCCCATCCAGTCATAGGTCTCGGCTTCTTTTTTCTTTCTTCTCTTACTGGTATCATACAGCCTGTGTATATTGGTCAGATACAGCGTTCCGCCTGTCACAGCCCCTGTTGCATCATCCTGAAGCACGACAGAGAGGTTCCAGTCTCCTCTCCATGCCACGGGAATCAGAGGATCTCTATCAAATATTGCTCCATCGCCGAAATCTTCCTTCAGCCTTTCAAACACAGTCAGGTTGGGTGCGATAACTACAAAATGTTTTGTCATCGGGGAATATGACTCCCTGAGTGCATGAAAATAACTCCAGACGATGGCAAGGCTCATTATCTTGGTCTTTCCTGCACCGGTGGCTATCTTGAAGGCATACTTTGCCCATCTCTCCTCTTCAGGGTCTATTCCAAGGGCTGCAATCTCTTTGTTTTCTCCACCAAATTCAGATACAATTTCAGACAGGGTATTAAGTCCCCTGACTTCCTTCAGATAAATCAGTGTCTCAATCGCCTCACGCTGGCAGAAGTAATATCGGAAAGGTACAATCTCTCCGTTGCTGTTCTTTACAGTATGGTCTCTTTCAAACCAGTGGTGAAGCAACTCCCTTGTGGTATCTGATGCCCCTGCATAATCGGTTTCCCGCCACTCTGTGACATAACGGCGGAGATTCTGGGCAATAATAATATCGCTTGGTCGTCTTCCTTTGATTATTTCGGCAGGCTCACCTTCCCTCTTTGCCCTTACACGGTGGTGTGTGGGCATTTCATGGGGGCGGTAAAGAGGTTCAAGTACGGAGAGGTTGACTATTGGACCGTCCAACGTTTACCTTCCGGTTTTATGCAATGGAGACTTCCAGTGGCATAGATTTGACATCAGCAGGGCTATCTTTTTTGAGGTAGTTCAACTTTTCAAAGCCGATGATCTCCCCATTTTCGTCCTTTTTGACAATTACGCCATTGCCGATTTCCTCATTAATACAGGGCCTGGGTTCTTCAAACCAGATATCCAGTGTATTGCCTGTTCTGTCATATGTGATTATTATTTTTTCCATACTGTCTCACCTTCCTTTATCTTGTCGGTTATATAAGATGTTATGATAAACCCATCTCCATCTAAATATCTTACCACAACACATATGAAATGTCGATCATACGGCAGATAATACAGATATACATCGGGATCATCTGCGCTCCTTCTTATTTCTACTGGATTTCTGAGACACTCTTTAACCTCAGCCTCTTTTCCTTTCATTTCAGGATGCTTCACCTTTGTAATGAGCTCCCAGTGGCTGCGTGTTGTCCTTATTATTTTGCCCGAAAAACTCTTTACCTTGAAATATATGTCCACGTATCCCTCAATAATCAATCACAACGGTTATGGATGTATCACACCCGAATATATCCACCACCTTGACGCAGGCCGTATATTTCCCCTTTTTCGGATATTTATCAAACTCATAATCTGAAACAGTGGGAAGAGAACGGTTTTTTCTTGTGCGGTATGCCTGCCAGTGATGCTCAAAGGGCTGTCCATCCTGGTAGTCAAAGTCCACTGCCCAGAAATCAATGAAATCAAAGCCGCTCTTTATTGCCCGTTCCTTGAGGGCTTCCAGTTCTTTGGTCGGAACCTCAGCAAGGGATGGAACAAACTTTGTCAGTTTAATATCAACGACTTTCTTGCCACTTACAGTCTTGTAAACAGGCTCTGCCTCAAGCACGGCAACCTCAAGGAACGGAGGCGGAGATGTCCTGTTCTTTTCCATGATTTCACGGGGGATGGGAATAAGTTTAATCTTGATACCATGAGCATGTTCTATCTCATGACATACAAGCCTGAGGTCCATCTCAAACTCCCACGCAAGGCAATGCAACTCTTTTGCGCCTGCCTCTCTTGCCGCCCCGGCAACAGCCCTTAACTCTTCACGGGTGAAAAGTCCGTCTATGTTGTCAACATGGCAGAGGGCGTTGCCCTTTCTTCCATGTATAAGGGGTGAGTTTGAGTTCTGCAAGACCTCTGCCCTGTAAAATCCAAGAACGACCTTCCGGTGTTCTTCATCCGCACCCTTGAGCCTTTCCTTCTGCCACCATTGCCTTTCATACCTCCCAAGATTATAGACATCAAAGGCACGGTAGGGTTTGCCTTCCTCATACAGTTTTCTCTGAACCTCAATCATCCGTTTCCGGGTGGTATGGATAGCAAACCTTCCAAGGTCTGCCATTATCCACCGCCTTCCGAGCCTTTCCGCAACCGCCCCCGTAGTGCCTGAACCACAGAAGAAATCAGCCACAAGATCGCCTTCGTTTGAGGAGGCTTTAATAATGCGCTCAAGAAGGGCTTCGGGTTTTTGGGTATCGTAGCCTATGCGTTCAGATGCCATAGGGTTGACAGGTGGAATATCATCCCATAAATTCTGGAGAGGCAATCCTGGGGCTTCATCAATATACCTTTTTAAACACGGCGTCCCTGTTTTTGTATATACTATTTTACC
>WFTX01000106.1 GCA_015485235.1 Nitrospirota bacterium
ATTGTGAGGAAGCACGGTTTCAGTCTCCAGAGCATCCTTACCTCATACGAGGGAGTTAAGGACTGCAAGAGAAGGATAGTGATAAGGACAAAGGGTACGGGTTCTTTCAGCAGGATGAGGAAGGAACTGGAGGCCCTTTATACAGGGGTCTCCATTCTGAAAGGATAGGCGGGAATGAGATACAGGTGGCATACAGGTTCAGTGGCCTGGCTTATTCACAGGATTACGGGAATTCTTCTTACCCTTTACATTTTCCTGCATCTCTATGTCCTGAGCAATCTGAAGGATCCGGCAAAATATTCTGAAATGATGAGCATCATGAAGAACCCCCTTGTGGTCATGAGCGAAGTGGGGCTCCTCGGCCTCGTCCTCGCCCATGGCCTGAACGGTCTCAGGGTCACCATCCTGGAACTTGGCCTTTCTTCGGGAACACAGAAGAGACTTTTCTACGCTGCCCTTACTCTGGGAGGAATAATTTTTGTGGCGGGGAGTCTCCCTCTCCTTGGAGGACTGTTCTGATGCCGCTTTTTCAGTGGCTTTTTCAGCGGCTTACCGGTCTGGTGCTTTTGGTGGGGCTTTTCATTCATTTTCTGGTCATGCATTACACAGGCGGGGAGCAGATAGGTTATCAAGCAGTAATGGCAAGGCTTGACAATCCATTATGGGTGGCCTTTGATCTGGTCTTCCTTCTTTCCGTCCTTTACCACGGATTCAACGGTCTCTGGGGGATAGTTACGGAATACACTTCTGACGGGATATTGAGAAGGGTCCTCCATGCCGTCATCATCATGGCTGTCATAGGACTTACTGTGACGGGTGTGAGTATTATCACTGCCTGAGAACCTTGCTGACCCCTTGAAAAAAAGCCCATAAATACTTTAAATTTATAGCATAATATAAGTCGTCTGTTCCATGTTTCCAGTAAGTGTTTCTGTATAAAAAGAAAAACATCTCAATATTCTATAATGGAGGAGGTGAGTTCTATGGGTCCAATCAGGATTGCCGTCTTTGGTGTTGGTAATTGTGCAAGTTCTCTCATACAGGGGATATACTACTACCGGGAAAGGCAGCCTGAAGATGCCATAGGGCTGATGCACTGGGAGATTGGTGGCTATTCTCCAGGGGATATTGAGGTCGTGGCCGCATTTGATATTGATGCCCGGAAGGTGGGGAAGGACGTAGGCGAGGCGATCTTTGCACCACCGAACTGTACTACGGTCTTTCAGCGCGATATTCCTTCCACCGGCGTCAAGGTCCAGATGGGACAGGTGATGGACGGTGTTGCTCCGCACATGAAGGAGTATTCTGAAGAGGCACGCTTTGTTGTTGCCGACCAGCCAGAGGCCGACATCGTGAGGGTGCTCAAGGAAAGCGGGGCCGAGATTGCCCTCAACTACCTGCCCGTGGGGTCGGAGGATGCCACTCGATATTATGCGAGGTGCTGCCTTGAGGCCGGTGTAGCTTTTATTAACTGTATTCCTGTTTTTATAGCCTCAGACAAGGTATGGGCGGACAAGTTCAGGGACAGGGCCATACCCATTATCGGCGATGATATCAAGGCTCAACTGGGTGCCACAATCACCCACAGGACCCTCGCCAAACTCTTTGCCGACAGGGGGGTGAAGCTTGACCGGACCTATCAGATGAACACCGGAGGTAATACAGACTTCCTGAACATGCTTGCCCGGGAGAGGCTCAAATCAAAGAAGATATCCAAGACCGAGGCTGTTCAGTCGGTACTTCCTGTTCCTCTTGAGGAGGGCAATATACATATAGGTCCCTCGGATTACATCCCCTGGCTCAGGGACAACAAGGTCTGTTTCCTCAGGATGGAGGGCAGGCTTTTCGGAGATGTGCCTATGAATCTGGAACTCAGACTCTCTGTTGAGGACTCTCCCAACTCAGCAGGTTGTGCCATAGATGCGATAAGGTGTGCAAAACTTGCCCTTGAAAGAGGTACAGGCGGACCTCTCACTTCCATATCTTCCTATATAATGAAACACCCTCCGGAGCAGTATCCTGATCCCGTCGCCCGCCAGATGGTGGAAGAGTTCATCACCGGGAAACGAGAGCGGTAAGAGACAGGAGGTATACAATGAAGGCAGTAATCCTGGCCGCCGGCGAAGGTTCCCGGATCGGAGCGGAAAGGCGTGGTATTCCAAAACCCCTGATCAGGCTTTTAGGGTTGAGCCTGATTGAGAGGGTGATTTGTACTGTCAGGGATCAGGGGATAAGGGATTTTGTGGTGGTCCTTGGATACAGGGCCAAACAGATAATGACCCACCTCGGGAAGGGTGAGCGACTGGGGGTGAATATCCAGTATGCCCTGAGTAATCAATGGCGGGAAGGAAACGGGAGTTCGCTCCTGGCTGCAAGGGACTATGTCTCCGGCAGGTTCCTCCTTCTCATGGCAGACCATCTCTTTGATGGAAGAATTATCCACCGATTGCTTCAGTCTGAACCTGGTGAAGGCGAGACACTTCTAATTGTGGACTCTGCACCTCGAGGATATATCGACATGAATGATGCAACCCGGGTTGAGATTCAGGAAAGGAAGATCAGGAGGCTTGGAAAGGGAATGGAGAGGTATGATGCCGTGGATACGGGTATCTTCCTCTGTGACGATAACATCTTCGTCCACCTCGAGAGAGCAATCAGTCTGGGTGATTGCTCTCTCACCGGAGGTATGAATGAACTTGCCCGAAAAGGGCTTCTCAGGCCGCTTGATGCAACGGGCCTGTTCTGGATAGATATTGATACCGACCCGGCACTGAAGAGGGCTGAGAAGGAACTCTTGAGGAGGCTTCGTAAGGATACGGACGGGCCGGTCTCCAGGTTACTGAACAGGCCGTTATCAACAATGATTTCCAGAAAGATAGTGAATACCTCATTGAGCCCCAATACCCTGACTCTTCTTACTTTCGGCCTTGCTCTCTCTTCAGCCCTTCTGTTTGCCAGTGGCAGGTATTTCTTCACTGCCCTGGGAGGACTGATGGCCCAGTTTTCTTCTATCATTGACGGCTGTGACGGGGAGGTGGCGAGGCTGAGGCACCAGAGTACAACCTTCGGGGGATGGCTCGACTCGGTGCTTGACAGATATGCTGACGGGTTGATCATAACCGGGATGGCCTGGGGGATATGGCAGGTCAGGGAGGGCCCTGATGTCTGGATTCTGGCCTCCTTTGCATTGATGGGAAGCCTTATCGCCAGCTATACGGCGGTAAGGTATGATCGCGTTATCAGTGAGAGAATGATCAGGTGGCGGTTCGGGAGGGATGTGAGGCTCCTAATAATAATGCTTGGTGCACTGATGAACGAACTATATTCAATTCTTCTCCTGCTGGCTGTCATAACGAACCTTGTCTCCCTTGGAAGAATCATCAGGATGCATGGCATGCAGGCAGAGGCTTCAGCCTGATTGTAATTGAGTTTGAGACTGAGGTGATTTTTCGGTTGAAAGAAAACACCCCTCTTGGATATACTATCTATCACTTACGATCATAACCTGTGATAAGGAAAGGAGTCTTTGAGAGATGAAGGTGATTCTGAAGGAAGACGTTCATAATCTGGGTAAGATGGGAGATATAGTGACGGTCCGGAACGGGTATGCGCGGAACTATCTCATCCCGAAAGACCTCGCCGTTGAGGCAAACCAGCGTAATGTCAGGGAGTTTGAGCATCACAAGAGGATAATACAGGAGAAGGCAAGGAAGATCAGGGATGCTGCCCAGATCCTTGCTGAAAAGATAGCCTCAACGCCCCTTGTGATCAAGGCAAAGGCAGGGGAAGAGGAGAAGCTTTTCGGGTCAGTAACGAGCATTGATATAGAAAAGGCACTTTCAGAGGCAGGGTTCGAGATTGACAGAAAGAAGATCATCCTGGATGAGCCGATAAAGAGGCTGGGGGAATATACAGTCAAGGTGAAGGTTCATCCTGACGTCATGGCGGATATAAACGTAAAGGTGGAGCAGGAGGCATAGCCCGGCCGGCTGTCCGGGTATTATCCATAACAATCATTCCGGGGGCGTGACCTGCCTGGCCACGATGAAAAAATGGCCGGGTGAAGGCCCGCTATACTCCTGGAGTAAGGCGGTCCTGGCATATGGCATCTCTTGAAAACACCCTTGACAAACTCCCCCCTCAGAACCTCGAGGCAGAGCAGTCTGTCCTCGGGGCCATACTCCTTGATAATTCGGCACTTTACAAGGCACTCGAGATAATAACGGAAGAGGATTTTTACAGGAGCGCCCACAGAAAGATATTCAACGCGATGCTTGATCTCTTCAACCGGAATGAGGCGATTGACATCATCACACTTTCGGACAGACTGAAACAGGCCAACCAGCTTGAAGAGATCGGAGGGACATCCTATCTGACTACCCTTGTAAATACCGTTCCCACCTCTGCAAACATAAGGCATCATTCAAGAATAGTAAGGGAGAAGGCCCTTCTCAGGGGGCTGATAAACTCGGTTACAGAGATTGCTGCAATGGTCTACGAAGAGGGGCTGCCTGCCGATGATCTGGTGGATGTGGCTGAGAAGAAGATTTTTGAGATCTCCGACAGGAGGATAAAGGCATCCTTCCTGAGCATGAAGGATGCGGTCAAGGAGAGCTTTGAGATAATTGAGCAGCTATATGACAAGAAAGAGGCCATCACCGGGATTCCCAGCGGCTTTCGTGATCTGGACGAACTGACCACCGGGTTTCAGAAGGGGGACCTTGTGATCATAGGCGGAAGGCCTTCCATGGGGAAGACCGCCTTTGCCCTGAACATCGCCCAGCATGTGGCGGTTGAGATGAACGAGCCTGTGGCGATTTTCAGTCTGGAGATGTCTACTCGACAGCTTGCCCTCAGGCTGCTCTGTGCCGAGGCGAGGGTGGATTCCAACAATGTAAGGAAGGGCTACATAAAAAGAGAGGATATTCATAAACTTACTGCTGCTGCCGGGAGGCTTGCAGAGGCACCCATCTTCATTGATGAGAGCTCAAACATCTCCGTCCTTGAGATGAGGGCAAAGGCGAGAAGGCTCAAGATGGAGCACGGTCTTGGTCTGGTGATAGTTGACTATCTCCAGTTGATGAAGGGCAGGGGGATGTTTGAGCGGAGGGAACAGGAGATCTCCGATATATCAAGGTCACTCAAGGCCCTTGCCAAGGAGCTTGACCTCCCTGTCATAGCCCTCAGCCAGCTCAACAGGGGGGTTGAACAGAGGCACGACAAGCGTCCTACCCTTGCCGACCTGAGGGAATCGGGGGCGATCGAGCAGGATGCCGATGTGATTATTTTCCTTTACAGGGACGAGGTCTATAATACGAAGTCCCCTGAAGTAAGGGGGCAGGCGGAGATTATCGTTGCCAAGCAGAGGAACGGGCCGACCGATACGGTAAAACTTACCTTTCTTGCCGACTCGACAAGGTTTGTTGACTCCACAAACATACCCATTGACGTGGAAGAGGAGGTCTTCTGATGGTAAGGGAACCGGCTGTTGCAGGGCAGTTTTACAAGGGGACACCTGAACTCCTCAAATCAGAGGTTGAAGGATACATGGTCAGGGCACGGAAGGATCGGGTCCTGGGCTGTGTTTCTCCCCATGCGGGACTGATGTATTCAGGCCATGTAGCCGGTGCGGTCTACTCGAGGCTTGAGATTCCTGAAACAGTTGTTCTCCTGGGTCCCAACCATACCGGTCTTGGAAGGAATGTCTCGGTGTTCCCGGATGGTGAATGGGTCATACCACTGGGACGGTTCAGTGTGGATGCTGAATTCGCTCACAAGGCATGTCTGTATGCAGAGGGAATTGCTGAAAAAGACTACCAGGCCCACCTCTTTGAGCACTCTCTGGAGGTCCAGCTTCCGTTCCTCAGTCTTGCCAGTGATGCCCCCCCCTTGATTGTTCCAATAGCTATGATGCAGGCATCCGTTGAGGATTGCCGCACCCTCGGAGAGGCAATCGCAAAGGCCGGGGATGGTACGGGAAGAGGGATATTGATAATCGCCAGTTCTGACATGAGCCACTACCTTCCGGACAGTGAGGCCAGAAGGCTGGACAGGATGGCAATAGAGAGGATTCTTGCCCTTGATCCTGAAGGGCTGTATCAGACAGTGATCAGCCGGAGGATATCCATGTGCGGTTACCTGCCCGTGGTCACCATGCTTTTTGCTGCAAAAAAAATGGGGGCTGTAGAGGCGGAACTGGTGAAATATGCAACCTCGGGGGATGTAAGCGGAGATTATGGGCACGTTGTTGGATATGCAGGAATTGTAGTAAAATAAAATCATACTGCTGATCTGGAAATAATCCACCACTAATTTGGCAACATGGAGGGAAGAGTTGTCTGAAGAGGCCGAAAAGCGGAGACACAGGCGTTATGAAGTGGAGGGGGTAAATGGCTCTCTCACGTTTGCAGTCGATGTTAAGATTGTAAACCTGAGCCTTGAGGGAATGGCCATAGAGACAGGGCGCCGGCTTAATGTGAATACTGATTATTCTGTCAGGCTTAAACAGGGGGATGAGCATCTTGAGCTCACGGGCAAGATCGTCTGGTCAACCCTCACAAGGACGGTTAAGACACCGGAAGGTGACATAAAACCCGTTTACAGGGCAGGTATCAGATTCGTTGACGTCCTTGATGAGAAGTCACGCTCCATTATTTCCTTCATAGAAAACAACAGGATCGTTACCCTCGAGAAGAGGATTCTCGGGAGGTTCAAGATAAATTCGGGGAACGCGCTCCTGAAGTACCCGCAGGACTACATAGTGAAAAGGCTGAGCCTGTCGGGAATGCTGATTGAGACCGAGCTTCCCCTCGAGCCTGAGGACCAGGTTGAGATGTCACTGAGGCTTCCGGACAACGGGGAACTGAACTTCACCGGCAGGGTCGCAAACGTCCAGCCCCGGGAGGGAGAGGGAGAGTTCTACCGGATAGGGGTGGAGTTTCTGGATCTTGACCAGAAGAACAGGGAAATCCTTACCAACTACCTTAAGCAGATCGAGTAGTTATTTGATAGGAGTTCCCCCAGAAATAAGAGGCAGAGTGAAGCAACAAATTGAGAAATAAGCAGAAGTAAGGATGTATAAGTAGTGCTGTAATTTTTTAAGGTAAACAGGAGTTTCTCCAGGGAAAGGAAGAGGAAATGTTCCTGGCAGGCCTCTTAATCAGTCCTTATCAAAGCGCTGATGGTGATGAGTAGAGGGAGTTTGTTGTGGATCGGCGCCATAAGGAAGTCTGTTTTTGCACACAGAAATCCTGACAGACGATAAAGTACATACAATAAGCGCCAGAGCAGACACAGGGGATCAATATCATGATCAGGCAGGTTTTGTGATAAGGAACTGATTAAGAGGTCTGCCCGGGTATGATAAAAATTGGGGGAACTCCTGGTTTTTTCCAGTTGACAGGGCTTTAACCGGCTATGGTATAAAAGACCGGAGGAGGAGAAATGCTCATTACAGGGGTTCTGGTACTGACAGTCCTGGCAATCCTTGTTGCCGGGATAGCCATTTACAACAGACTTGTCCGGTTGAGGAACACCGTCGAGTCCTCCTGGTCGGATATTGATGTCCTCCTCAAGAAGAGATACAACCTCGTTGACAACCTTGTCGAGACCGTGAAGGGCTATGCCAGCCACGAGAGAAAGACCCTTGAGGGGGTTACAGAGGCGAGGTCAATGGCGATGAAGGCAGCAGGGCCTGTGGAGAAGGCAAAGGCTGAAAACATGTTCACCTCAACACTCAAGTCCCTCTTTGCCCTTTCCGAGGCATACCCGGATCTCAAGGCAAACACGAACTTTCTCGAACTCCAGAAACAACTCGTTGAGATCGAGGACAACATAGAATACGCCCGCCGGTACTATAATGCCGTTGTGAGAGACTATAACACCCTGACAGAGACATTCCCGTCCAATATTATCGCAGGCCAGTTCGGTTTCCGTAAGGCGGAATTCTTTGAACTTGAAAGCCCGGAGGCTCGGGAGAGGGTGAAGGTGGATTTTTCATAGATCTCCGATCAAACCTTATCGTTCATGGCCCGCAGGATAGATATAATAAAGAGACTTTTTTTCATTGAGGCATTCCTGCTATTCCTCTGTATCCTTCCCATCACAGCCCGGGCAGAGTATTTCACCATTGAATCCTTCCACTCCGACATCACCGTAAACCGTGATTCCTCGATTCTGGTCACAGAAAGGATAGAAACCCGGTTTCAGAAACCCAGACACGGCATATACAGGGATATCCCCTTCAGGTTCACAGATGATCTTGGAAAAACGGTTGTTACCCCTATCGAGGTTCTCTCTGTTACGGATGAAAAGGAGAGGCCGAGGAAGTACAAGGTCATGAGGTACGGGAGTACCTTGAGGATACGGATAGGCAGTGCCGAAAGGTATGTAAGAGGCCGTCAGACCTATCTGATCACCTACAGGGTTGATAATGCAGTCCTCTTTTTCGATGATCATGACGAGCTTTACTGGAATGTCACCGGCGATGGGTGGCGGACCATTATACGAAGGGCATCGGCAAATGTATTTGTTGAGGGTATAAAGGAGTCTGGTGATTTCTGGGTCGATTGTTTTACCGGGAGATATGGCTCAAAGGAAAAGTCATGCACCAGTGAAGTCAGGGGAGGGATGGGCAGGTTTCTGACGGGGAGGCCCCTCAGTCCCGGTGAGGGGCTGACAGTGGCCTTTGGCTGGGAGAAGGGGATTGTGAATCCACCCTCGGCGCTCAGGGTGCTCCTCTGGAGGTTGAATCTCAGGGAGAACTGGGTGTTTATAATCCCCTTCATTGTTTTCGGCATTATGTTTTCCCTCTGGCGGCAGAAGGGGAGAGATCCCTCCCCGCCTGTCTCGGTCACGGTCCAGTACAACCCGCCTGAGGTTGACGGAAGGGTCCTCTCTCCCGCCGAGGTGGGAACGATAACGGATGAGAAGATGGATCCCCGTGACATTACAGCATCCATCGTGAACCTTGCGGTGAAGGGCTTTATACAGATAGAGGAGCAGGAAGAAAAGATCCTGATCTTCAGCAAGAAGGATTATTATCTCAAAAAACTCAAGCCGCCTGACGATACCCTGACCCAGTTTGAGAGGGACCTGATGGTGGCCCTCTTTCCAGGCGGCTCTGAAGGGAGGATGGTCTCTGATATGAAGAACAGTTTTTACAGGAAGATCAAAGACCTGCGGGAAAGCCTTAACTCCAACCTGGTCAGGCTTGGCATATTCAATACACCTCCCTACAAGGTAAGAAGAAGGTACAGCCTGATAGGCGCGATCGGGGGCTTCCTCGGTATCTGGGCAGGAATCTTTTTCTCTGTTATCCTCGGCCTGCCACCTTTCAAGATCTTTCTGTCATTAGTCCCTGCGGCCCTTGTAGTGATAATCTTTGGCCGTTTTATGCCTGCAAAGACCAGAAAGGGTGTCAGGATCTATACTGCAATCAGGGGCTTTGAGGAGTTTCTTTCGAGGGCTGAGAAGGACAGGCTTGAGAGGATGGCTGACAAAAACATGTTTGAGCGGTTCCTGCCCTATGCGATAGCCCTTGATGTCTCTGACAGGTGGGCAGAGGCCTTTGAAGGCATATATCAGGAGCCGCCTCGCTGGTATGTCTCTCCTTACGGGATGAGAGGATTCAACCCGGTAGTCTTCAACTCCTCCCTTAAC
>WFTX01000107.1 GCA_015485235.1 Nitrospirota bacterium
CACTCATACAAGACGGGATGCAGGGTCCGTCATCCCAAGTGGGGGATAGGGGTTGTGAGGGACTGTTACGGTGAGGGTGATGAACAGAAGGTCTGTGTGAACTTTCCAGGGGTGGGGCTGAAGAGGCTTGCCCTGAAATTTGCGCAGCTTGAGAGGATATAACCAGAGGTTGTCTGAGATGAGGATTTCCGAAGGAGATGTGGAACATATAGCCAGGCTTGCAAGGCTTGAACTTGATCCAGAAGAACGGAGACGGTATACCGAACAGCTCAGTGATATCCTCAACTACATAGATGAACTGAACGAACTTGATACCTCTTCGGTGGAACCTACAAGCCATGTTATACCAATAAAGAACGTCATGAGAGATGATCTTCCTCAGCCCTCTCTTCCTCTGGATGAAGCGCTCGGGAATGCACCGCAGAGAAAAGGCAACTTCTACAGGGTTCCCAGAATCATAGACTGACAATCTCTCTGGCAAAGTCATTAAAACACTATCCCAAAGTGGTAAAAGTATTTTATGTTTTCTTGCTGTTGAGAGAATAATGGATTGCCGGTGGGGCGGACCCGGAAGGAGTGGTTTATGAGTGAGAGAATACTTATGAAGGGCAACGAGGTGATTGCTGAGGCGGCAATCAGGGCAGGCTGCCGTTTTTATGCAGGATATCCCATAACACCTCAGAATGAGATCCCTGAGTATATGTCCAGAAGAATGGAGGAGGTGGGGGGGATTTTTATTCAGGCAGAGTCCGAACTGGCTGCCATAAACATGGTCTTCGGTGCCTCGGCCGCCGGAGCCAGGGCAATGACGTCATCATCCTCACCAGGCGTCAGCCTGAAGCAGGAGGGAATATCCTATCTTGCCGGGGCTGAACTTCCCTCGGTTATTGTGAATGTACAGCGGGGCGGTCCGGGACTGGGGAATATCTCCGGCAGCCAGCAGGATTACTTCCAGGCAGTAAAGGGTGGTGGACACGGGGATTATCATCTCCTCGTTTATGCTCCCTACAATCACCAGGAGATGTGGGAACTCACCATGCGTGCCTTTGACAAGGCTGATGAATACAGGACGCCCGTCATGATACTTGCAGATGGAGTGCTCGGGCAGATGATGGAGCCCTTCCGTCCGGTTGAATATGTAAAACCCGACCTGCCTCAGAAAGACTGGGTTCTTGACGGATGTGAAGGAAGAGAGCCGCGAGTGGTGAAGTCCCTTTTCCTTGGAGAGGGTGAGCTTGAGAGGCACAACCTGAAACTGAAGGCCAAGTATGACAGGATGAAGCAGAAGGATGTGCTCTGGGATTCCTTCATGACTGACGATGCCGAAACAGTTATAATTGCCTTCGGGATGGCCGCAAGGGTCTGTCTGTCCGCTGTAAGGAGGTTGAGAAAGAAGGGGCTGCCGGCAGGGCTTTTCAGGCCGGTAACACTCTTCCCCTTTCCTGAGAAGGAGGTCCGTGATTTGTCGGATCGGGTGAGGGGTGTTATTGTTGTTGAGATGAACCTTGGACAGATGGTTGAAGATGTTAGGCTCTCCGTTGAAGGCAGGGCGCCTGTCCACTTCTATGGAAGAAGCGGAGGGTCGGTGATAACTCCTGAAGAGGTGGCTGAAGAGGTGGAGAATGTTTTTTACAGGACCGCCAGCCTGCTTGTGACTTGATCGAAGGGAAGCCTCCCTAGAAAAAAAGCCGATTTTTTGCCTCTCAAACATGGGAAGTTGACCTAAACGTTGCAATAACATGAGGTCCGGCAAGGGGCATACCCTCAAGGATCTCCCAACGCTATATGGTGTAATCCGGGGGTATGCTCTGAATTTTTCATTATGAAGCGCCGGTCGTGTCTGAGTAGAGTAAGTCTGTTATGGACGGTGCCTTAACAGGCCTGATTTGTGATATGAACGATGTTTTGAGCAGAAATGGCCATTCGGTTTCCGCCGAGCCGACACAGGGTTGCGCTTACATGAACCACCATGTATTGATAATGAAAAATTCAGAGCACACCCCCGGATATCGAGAAGGGACAAGAAGACTCCGTGAGTGTACACTCTCTGCCTCGGAGGAACAATAATTTATGCAATTGTAAGGTTTGACTCATAATGTTTTGGTTGAGGGACAGGAAGGCAAAGTATGCTTAATTATCAGACCATCATGGACAACGAACTCTTTGAATGGTTGATCTCCCTCAGAAGGGAGATCCATCAATGGCCTGAACCCGCCTTTGAAGAGGTCAGGACATCCGGGAAGATTTCCGAAGCCCTTTCACATCTTGGTATCTGGCACAAGAAGGGGGTTGCCAGGACCGGAGTTGTGGCAAGGCTTGAATCCGGTGGCCCTGATGCTCCGACTATCGCGTTGAGGGCGGATATTGATGCCCTGGCGGTGCCTGAGAAGACAGGTCTTCCCTTCAGGTCAAGGGTGCCCGGCTACATGCATGCATGCGGTCATGACGGACATATAGCCATCCTGTTGGGAGCAGCAGCCCTTCTCAAGGCTTCACCGCCGGAAGGCAATGTGGTTTTCATCTTTCAGCCTGCAGAAGAAGGCGGTGGGGGTGCCGAGGCGATGATAGAGGCTGGTGTTCTTGATGACGTGGACATGATCTTCGGGGGGCATATAGACGGCAAATTCCCGGTGGGCAAGATAGCCATCAGGAAAGGCATAGAGACCTCCTATACCACCTCCTTTGAGATAGTGATACACGGTAGGGGCGGGCATGCAGCAAGGCCCCATGAGGGGATTGATGCGGTAGTGGTGGGAAGCCTTCTGGTTGTCTCTCTTCAGACCATCGTCTCAAGGAATGTAAATCCCCTTAAACCGGCAGTGATCACCATCGGAAGCTTTCACGGCGGCGCTGCCTATAACGCCATAGCTGATGAGGCGGTACTGAGGGGGACTATAAGGTGTACGGATTCGAAGACGAAGAGGAAGATTGTTGAACTGATAAAAAAGATGTCCGCCTCGGTGGCATCCCTCCATGATGCAGAGATAGAAGTCTCGATAAATGAAGGATACCCACCGGTGATAAATCATCCAGAGGGAGTGAGAATTGCCTCGAAAACGGCTGGGAGGCTTCTGGGAGAGGAGAACCTTATACTTCTTGATCAACCAAGTATGGGAGGGGAGGATTTTTCCTACTATCTGAAAAGGGTGCCAGGCTGTTTCGTTCGGATCGGGACGGCAAGGCCCGGAGAGGGTGAGATCAAGGCACACAGCCCATCCTTTGACTTTGATGAGGATGTGATCAGGATAGGTGCCATCTATTATGCGGAGATTGTAAGAGAGGCTGTCAGTGCTCTTCGTTCCGGCAAGATCTCGGACCGCACGGGAAAGGCCTGTAAGGAGAAGTGTTAACCTTAATGTTGCATAAACATGAGGTCCGGCAGGGGGCGTCGATACGACTAAAATCCCCTCATGGGCCTTCCAGCGCAAGGGGGTTATCTACATTTCCACTTGTTTTTTGAGACTGAGAAGAGCAGCTCACTTAGATGTGGGGAGATGAATATGGTTGATTCCGGGGGTGTGCTCTGAAATTTTTCATTATAAAGCTCCGGTCATGTCTGAGTAGAGGAAGTCTGTTATGGACGGAGCCTTAATAGTCCTGATCAGTAGTAAGAAGGATTTTAGAGTAGAGAAGACCGGACGGTTTCCGCCGAGCCGACCCAGGGAAGCGCTTTCAAGAACGATCAGGTTTTGATAATGAAAAATTTCAGAGCACACCCCCGGGGATAGAGACATGGTGAGAAGGCTCCGTAAGTGTACATTCACTGACACTGGGGAACAATTTGTACAACCGGAAGGTTAACCCTGAAATTATAACGATTACTAAAATGGGAAAAATAGAGTTTAATCCAAGCAGTGAGCCCACCATAGGCGTTGAGATAGAACTACAGATCCTCGATGCCGGGAC
>WFTX01000108.1 GCA_015485235.1 Nitrospirota bacterium
ATCATCAGCGCTTTGATAAGGACTGATTAAGAGGCCTGCCCGGAACATTTTCTCTTCCTTTCCCTGGAGAAACTCCTGTTCACCTTAAAAAATTACAACACTACTTATACATCCTTACTTCTGCTTATTTATCAATTTGTTGCTTCACTCTGCCTCTTATTTTTGGGGGAACTCCTGTTTATTGACAGGAGTTCCCCCAAAATTTCCAACACTTCCTGATTCGTGTGGACTAAATGAAGAACCCTGCGGCCACGATACGGGCAAGTCCGAAACGGACTCGTATTGAGCAAGACCGCAGGGTATCTTCGATATGCTCGATACGAGTCCGTACCGGATAAGGAAGTTTTATCCTATTACATTTTTAATCGTATCGATCGCTCGCTGTGCATATTCACACCCTCACCCCCGCCCTCTCCCTCAAAGGGAGAGGGAGTTTACCTGATGAGGTTGCTTTTTGTTTCCGGTTGCCGGGTTAATAAAAGCAACCGTCGTGGTCACACCCTTTCAGTCTGCCTTGTCCTCTCACAGAGCAGTGCCGCGACAGCAAGGAAAGCGATAAGCAGTATTGCACCCCAGCCGTTAAGGGTGGGAACTGTGATGGCTGTTACCCCTGTTGCCTCGAATGCGCCAATATCACAATCCGGCCCCTGCGGACGGGTTATGCCACGCTGATCAACCCCGTTGACCGGTGAGCTGGAACATGCAGAATTGTTGCCATTGTCTATGGCCGGGCTTCCCTGAAGGAGGGCATGGGTAAAAGTAAGTCCACCGTTGTCTGCAAGGGGGCCAAGGAGGGGATTGGCACCGGAGATGGAGGATGCCTGGCTCCAGCCGCAGGTACCGTCACTGTCAAGGTTGTTTCCGTTATCCGTAAGGAATATATAAGGTTGACCGGAATCAGCACAGTCACCGCCAGATTGTCCTCCACCTGATGAAGCCGCCACAATGGTATTCTGCATGGTTATACCCATGAAATTATAAAGCCCGCCCCCTGATGTAGCGGTGTTATCTGATATGGTGGTATTAATGGATGTCCAACTACCTTGATTCCATACACCACCACCATAAGATGCAGAGTTACCGCTTATGGTGGTATTCACCGTCGTCAGATCCGTATCATTGTATATCCCGCCTCCTCCACCGATTTGATCTTCTGAAGAATTGCCGCTTATAGTGCTTCCTGTAATAACCACATTCCCAAGGTAAAAGTATGCCCCTCCACCGTTTCCACCACTTGAGTTGTCACTGATTGTGGAATCTGTTATAAAAAAATCTCTATTTGCCCCGGTATAGATGCCGCCGCCGTTCCCGTCAGCCCTGTTGTTCGTGATAACCGATCTGGTTACAGTAACCGTCCCGTCGTTGTTGTAAATTGCACCTCCATGCCCATCTGAGTAATTACCGCTCACTGTGGAATCGGTGATATTAATGGTTCCATTTGAAAGAGCAATTCCTCCACCAGGGCTGCCTGTTATCCTCCCATTCCTGATGGTTACGCCGGAGATATTGACGGTAATGTTGACATCCACCCTCAATACCCGGTCAATCCCCCCGCCGTCGATAAAGGTTGATAATCTGCCAGCACCTGTAATCGTTACGGATCTGGAGATATTCAGGTCTCCCGTGGTGTTATTAATCTCTCCAGCGCCTGAAATGCTGTTCGTGTAAGTACCGGCTGGAAGGACAATGTTATCGTTCGTGCCGTAGCCGTCAGGGGTTATAATAGCGGTACAGTCACCAAAGTCAGAACCGTTATTGATGCTCGTGATCGCCTCCCGCAAAGAGCACTGGCCGTCACCTCCAGTGTTATCATCAGGGGCATCGGCTGTCACATTGATGGTGGCTGCACCGGCGGGTACGCTGCCAGAAACACCGAGAAATATGGACAAAAACAACAACACTACCAGAGACGCCTCATACACTTTCCCCATTTTTACCTCCAGAAGATGATTGTTGATTCAGGAGAAATGCCCCCTTTACGGAAGGATAAACGGAACTGTCTATTTCCGGTCTGGCAGCATTTACCTCGTACCTGAAAAAATATAACAAAAATCAGCATGTTTTCTCAACAGGAGTTTCCCCATTTTTTCTCGATCAGGGGCATGATGTAACCCGTGTTTGTCTCACGGTTTCAGGCCGTGAGGGGAACATATGGGTTCACATCTGTACAAAATAATATTGCCGGGGAGTTACGCCCGAAAGCCTTTCCAGCGATACCTTGGCGTAAAGTGACATCCCCTGAATCAGGATACCACCCGGCATTAAGTCCTCCGTTACTGCTTATCCTCAAATATCTCATCGGTTCTGGAAAGGCTTGAGGGTATGGCTCCCCCTCTGTTTATGCAACATTCAGGTAAACAGGGCATTTATTTTAACAGTAGATATCTTATATACTTTTTCCATGAAGCCAAAACTCTGGAACATACGTATGCGGGCATCACGTGAGAGCCGCCACATCTCGGGTGCTGAAAATATTACTACCACTGATAACCTTGAAACCTCTCTTCTTGATTACCTGAAAAGGGCACAAGGCCATGAGAAGGGCCCCCCTGACCGGATAGTATTTACACTTGAGGCACTGAAGACTGAGCCCTCCCTTATACCCCCGCTTCCTGTAACCACACTTGAGTGCAAGAACCACACAGATGCCCTATCCTGTATAAAACCAGTCCTCAGACACCTGGGGATCTCAGAAAGGGGCATCGATACCTCTTTTGAGATAATATACAACGGTGAAACCATGCGCGGTGCCTCCATTATGGACAGCGAAACCGGCCACAGACTTGAACCTGACCGAAAACGTGGCATAAGGGCATCAAGGTTTGGGATGACTGAATCTGTAAGGAGAACACTGGAGCAATCCCTTACAAATCTTGGCCTTAATTCACAGGTAGTAACAGAGGCACTAACCCTTGCCTCCAAGGTTGCATCAGCACCCGGTGTTATGGCAGAACTCTGTGTCTCTGACGATCCCTCATATACCACAGGATACATTGGCTCTCAAAGGCTTGGCTATCTCCGGGTTCCGCATATCAAAGAGTCTGGTTCATCAGCCGGAGGCAGGGTCATTTTTGTAAACCCATCAACAGATGTTAACAGGCTCATTTCCTATCTTGAAGGCAGTCCTGTTCTTGTCTCTACCTTACCGGAACTACGTGGTATAATATCGCTTGATGAAATCATCGGCTCTCCTGATAGGTAATCCTGCTGCAGGATCTTTCACAGAGAAGACCCTTGCAGGCATTATTGAGATCTTGAGACAAAGATACGGGAAGGTTGAGGTACAACTTACAGAAAAAAGGGGAGACGCAAAAGAAATTGCAATAAATGAACTCTCCCGCTTCAATACTTTTATTGCCTTTGGGGGTGACGGCACATTTAATGAGGTAGCAAACGCACTTGCCTTTTCTGATAAAATGACAGCCTTTATCCCCGGTGGCACAACAAATGTCCTTGCCTACGAGTTTAACCTGCCACCCCATGACCCTCTAAGGGCTGCAAAAAAGATTTTAACAGGCACCCCTCAAAGCATCACTCTCGGGAAGGCTGGTTCTCGCTACTTCGTATCCATGGCCGGAATCGGCTTTGATGCCGAAACTGTCTGCCGGGTCAGCCCTCTCCTGAAAAAGATCTCCGGCAAGGGGGCCCATATCATTGCAGGCCTCATGACCCTTGCAGGATACCGTCCGGAAAGGCTGGAGATAACGGTGGATGGGAGGAAATATCATGCCTTCGGTCTCATAGTCTCTAACGGGAGGTGCTATGCAGGCCCCTATCATGCCTGTCCTTCCGCAGATATACGGAAGGACAGCCTTGAAATCCTCATCCAGACAAAACCTGGGAGGATCGCCCTTGTCAGGACTATCACAGGGGTGATCAGGAAATCCCCGGATAAAGGAGGCGGGAGCATCATAGTGACGGGGAGGAAGGTCTCCATAGGAGGCAGGGCACCGATCCAGGTGGATGGGGAGTTCATCGGGTTTACCCCGGTGGAGATAACGGTCCATCCGGAGGCGCTGAGAGTCAGGTATTAACGCCGGGACTGTCGAGAAGAAAGCGTACAGGTCGATACGACAC
>WFTX01000109.1 GCA_015485235.1 Nitrospirota bacterium
GGTCGGGCTGATCTCCGTGCTTCTGGCATGAAGGATTTAATAAAATGTTGCATAAACTAAGAAGGCTGAGGTCAAGGTTTGAGGTTTGAGGATAAGAATAAAGCGTATAGCGGGTAGCGGGTAGAATGACCAATAACCAGTAACAGTCTTATCTCCGCCATGCCGCCGTCTGAGGAGTTTGATAAATGAAGAATACCATCATATTCGCACTGCTCGTCCTTGGAGTGATTGCCTTCCTCTTCCTTCTGCCACGGAAGGAGGTCCCTCTCATTCCTCATGACCAGCGGCATGCGGAGGTGACTGCAGAGGAGGGATGCCTTGAATGCCACGGGAAGGGGAGACCTGAACAGCTCAAAGAAGGGCATCCGCCGAAGTTCGCCTGCTTCAAATGCCACAGACGCTAAGAAAGTTAGCCTTGCAGTTGCATAAACTGTCTGGAAATGGCCCCCTGCCTTAGATATTCCTCCCGAAACGGAGGAGGTTCTTTCCGATGGTAAGGTGCATATCCTCCTGAATGAACTCCTGCCTTCCATCCTTGAAAGGGACCAGTACGATCTCTCTTTCTGAAATCCCTGTTCTGATATCAGAAAGGGTGGGAAGGAACCTCTTTTTGGGGATGGCAGCCTCTGTCATGAAAAGCCTGATGCAGGCTTCAATGTCCTCCTCAGGAAGTGTGAGAGGTAGAATCCTCTTTTTCGAGAGATTCCCTTCAGGTCCAGTGGGGAGTTGGGTTATTGTCGCCTTTCTTATTGCGGCAAGGAATGCCCTCGGCTGGAGCTTGAAGGCTGGTATCCAGATGTGAAGCCTCTTTCCCTCCCACTCCGGTTGTATCACCCGTGGAAGGTTCGAGAACCTGACCAGATCGGCAAATGTATCAAGCCGTGCCCCCTCGATCTCAGCCCTGACCCTCCAGAAGGGCAGATATGTGGAGTCTGTCCTTTTTTCAATAATTGCGTAAGGGACCTTTTTCAGGTTTCCTCCCGATCCCATCCAGAGGGTGCTGCAGTTAGGGCAGACCAGGGCAAGGGACTGTCTCTCTCCGTCAAGGTCCCATCCACAGTCAGGGCAGAGAAGGGGGAGGAAGTCAAGCCGCCAGTCCCTGTATTTCGTGAAGGAAAGTTCACCGGAAGGGCCTGTCCCGGAGAGGGGACTTCCTGATACCTGATCGATCATGGTGTTGCCATCCATCCTTGCAGGGAGATATATCAGGCTTGAGGTCTCTCCTATGAATGTCCTGTAAAAGACCAGGTCGGACATCAGTTCAACAGCCTTCATCCTCTTGTTGAAGTTGATGGTTTCAATCTGGAGGAGCCTTTTCTCGATCACAGGCATTACCTCCCTGAAGGATAATTCCGGGAGGTAAAAATGTCTTTTCATCTCCGGCAGGAGAAAACGGAGTTTCACGGCCTGGGGCCTCACCCCGAGGGAGAGGGGCAAAGAGCTGGATACATATCCCTGTATTGTGGCATCGACGACCCGTGAGTCTGTCTTCGGGAGTCTTACAGAAAAATGCATCCCCCTGAACCGCCAGTAGGGTATCATGATAAGCTCGTCAGAAGACTCCATCTTGGGAGGAATGAAGTACCGGAAGTGGCTGTCCGTGGAGATGAAGAGTTTTACCCTGCAGAAGGGGCAGGAAAGGATCCTGTCGGTATCCTCAAGGAGCACGGGAGCGCTGCACTGGGGGCAGGCATGCTCTATCTTCCAGTTGTCAGATCTTTTCTCCACACTGATTGCAGTAGACGGAGTTGGGGAGGTTCATGCTTCCGCATCTGGGACATTTCTTCTCACCGGGGCTCTGTTCGACTGCCGTGCCGCAGCGGCTGCAGAACCGGGCATGGGGAGGCAGGTTTTTTCCACAGCTCGGGCACTGCTGGAAGACGAGTATCTGATGTCCGCAATGGGGGCAGAACCTGGCATCGCCGGGGACCGGGTTGCCACAGTCAGGGCATTTGCTCTCAGAGGGAAGGCCTCCCTGACTGTTCTTCATCATCTCCTGAAACATCGCTGGCATCATGAACCCGAACCCGAGCCCCACGCCGGCTCCGGCTTCGGACTGCATCTCTGCCGCCTTCTCGACAGCCATGGCGGACTTCATCCTGAAAAGCTTGTTCAGATCATCGAAGACGCTCAACCTGCTCCTGTCGTCTATCGCCTTCTGGACCTCGGGAGGAGGTGTGATCGAGTTGATGAAGAGCTTGCTGAGGCCGATCCCGTAGTGACTGAAGTCCTCCTGGAGCCGCTTTACCAAGCCGTCCGAGATCTCCTCGTACCGGCCGGGAAGGTTCAGTATGCTGTCAAGGTTCTCACCAAGATGGTCGTTGAGCCTGGAGACGATCACCCTGTTGAGGTACTCCTCTATCTCTCCGGTGGTGAATACTCCCTGGGTTCCCACAAGGTGATTGATGAAGAGGACGGGCTGGATCACCTTTATCTCGAATACACCAAAGGCCCTCAGCCGGACAAGACCCAGTTCCGAGTCCCGGAATGCTACAGGGTCCCTTGTCCCCCATTTGAGGTTGGGGAAGACCTTCATGTTAACAAAATATACCTCTGCCCTGAGGGGACTGGTCATCCCCCAGGGTATGCTGAGGACCTTTGTGAGTATGGGGATGTTTGCTGTGACAAGGGTATGTCTGCCAGGCTCGAAGGCATCGTAGGCCCTGCCCTGATAAAAGAGGACCGCTGCCTGGCTTTCACGGACAGTAAGCTGGGCTCCCAGCTTTATCTCACCAGAGCCCCTCTCCGGAATACGGTGGACGATCTCCTTTCCTGTCTCGTCAAACCACTCGATTACCTCAAGGAAAACGATATTGTCCGTTCCCATCTTCTTCCCCCTGTATTTTTATGATATAATCCATTATAGACAGGAGGAATGTCAAGCAATCCCTCCGTAGCTGCCCCTGTCAGCTTGCAGAATCCAGGATGTCAGGAATTTTCATGCACTTAAACCGGACTGAGGAGAGAAATCTTCTCCGTCTCCTTCAGCTCCAGGATATACTCAAAGAACTTCCTGCACTTCTTCAGTCTGAAGAGATAGACCTTTTTTGAAGGGATATCCAGTTTCTTTATCTCCTCCATTAGTTTGTCCGCCCGTTCAATCAGCTCATTCAACTCTTCCTTTGTCAGGGCATCACCGGCCTGGACCATTGAACAGATCTCCTCAAACTCCTCCTGCCACGGGGGCATCTTTTCTTCTGATGAAGCCGGAACGGCTCCGGCAAAAGATATGATCAGGAATGTAATGCCCGGCAGCAGATACAGAGAAACTCTCATCTTTAATCCCTCCTTGAATTTGGATCCAAGCAAAAACTTCATAACTGTCTCTTTTTCATATTATACCCTATAAGGGGTCTTCCGATATACACGGAAGTATGATTTTATTACATCCGCTTGCTATGCTTATTCAAAGCAATCCCTTGTCCGCATCTTCTGCATCTCCCGGAGAAACCGTCTGCACCATATATTTCCCATAGCCGGGGTTTCGCCCGAAGGCCTGAGGATGGAAGACCACTTGCAGTCAATACATCTCCTTTTCCTTGAAGCCTCCAGGGGAGCGAAACAGGGGAGATTTCTGTTCCGTCCCATCGGGACTTTCCGTCGTGAACACCAGACAGTCCCTGTCGGGGGCCTGGTGTTATCGGGGAGGCGGTCCCTCCCGAATCTGCAGAACTGACAGGTGTAACTCATACTATCACCTGAATATGCACAGCGAGCGGATTTTTAATCGTATCGATCCCCGTGGTCTTGCTCGATACGAGTCCGTTTCGGACTTGCCCGTATCGTGGCCACGGGGTTAGCGAGCGATCGATACGATTAAAAATGTAATAAGATAAAACTTCCTTACATATCGAAGATACCCTGCGGTCTTGCCGCAGGGTTCTTCA
>WFTX01000110.1 GCA_015485235.1 Nitrospirota bacterium
GTCATAGCCGGTATGAAATGTTACAAAAAAACCTTTCCTTTCGATCTTTTCATATAGGGGGAACATCCTTTCAGAGTCTATCTCAAAGTCCTGATACATGGGATGAAACTTCACCCCCCTGATCCCCAGTGCCCCGGCCTTTTCAAGAAGGTCTCCGGCCTCTTCAGGGGTATTTCCAGGATGGATGGATATCATTGGATAAATTCTCTCCGAGAGTATCTCCTTGCAGAACTCAAGGATGGGGTATGCCTGGGTAGGCTTTGTTGCAATATTGGATACAATGCTTGCTTTGATACCTGCCGCATCCATTGATGCAAGAAGCCCCTTCAGCGTCCCGTCAGTACAGGGTTTGTATTCACCGGAGTCTTCCGAAAGGAGGGCAAGCGCTGACGCCGCGATCTTTTCAGGGAAGATATGCGTATGAAAGTCGATGGTTTTCATAATCACAGGTTAACTGGTGATAGTATAATGATAGTATAATATTATCAGTCTTGTGAAGATGGGCTAAACTTCCTGAGTATCACTGTATAGAAGTCCTCTATGTCCTGCAGGTTTTCTGCCAGTATTGACTTGAGAATTTCTGGATCTATTGATGTGTAGTCATGGACAGCGATGTTCCTGAACCCTACCATGGCCTGCATCTTCTTCATGAGTTTATCATCAATTATACCGGCTTCTTTCAGGATCAAGTCCTGTTGTCTCCTTGATCCGCCTGAGATATCTCTGGATGTTTCCGATCTTGGCAAGAATCACGTCCATGTCAGGCATAGATGCGTCCTTTCAGGATGTTCTCCTCTTCTTCTCTTCTTGTATATTTGAGGTCGTCATATTCCTTGACTGTCCTCATAAAAAACTCATTATACACGTGGTCATCTTTTTTGCTGAGCAGGACACCGTTTTTCAGCACCTGCATACGTATGATCGGTGAAGCGTCATTGAGGATTACTATATCTGTTTTAATGCCTGATATGTTTTCAAAGGCATCTTTAAATTCAAGAATGTCTGAAGGCGAGGGCTTCTCAGTAAACAGAATGGCTATATCTATATCGCTTTCTTCAGTCAACCGGCCTTTTGTGGCAGAGCCGAAGACAAAAGAAAGCAATACATTATCCTTACCGGCAAGGAAATCCCGGAGTCCTGGAAGGATATTTTCTATTCTGACCATGATGGATATTTTTAACATAGTTGATACGTTTTGCCTCCCGGTCTCCATGATCTTCCTCATGCCCTTCTGCCTGCTCGTAATATGGAGTTCCCTGGACTTCGTGGCCAAATCCTTCAGGATAATGGAGTCATCCCCTGACCCCGGGGGGCTTCCCTAAAAGAGAATTTTTTCTTTGACACTTTCCCGGGGCAAATGTTACAATTTTTCATGAAAATAGCCATCACAGGCAAGGGAGGGGTGGGTAAAACCACCCTTTCTTCTATTTTAAGCCATCTCTATGCCCATGAGGGGATGAAGGTGATCTCCGTTGATGCCGACCCTGATGCCAATCTCGCCCAGGCCTTTGGCCTTTCGGGCAGGGAGATTGCGGAGATCCGTCCCATCTCGGAACTTACCGATGTGATAGCTGAACGGACCGGCGCCAGGCCGGGAAGCATGGGAGGGGTCTTCAAACTGAATCCAAGGGTGGATGACATACCCGAGGAGTTCGGGAAGAGAATAGACGGGATTACCCTTTTAGTGATGGGTAAGTCAAAGGAGGCTGCCTCTGGCTGTTACTGTCCTGAGAATGTCTTTCTCAGGAGACTCCTGAGCCATCTGGTTGTTGAACGGGATGAGGTGGTGATAGTTGACATGGAGGCCGGTATCGAGCACCTCACGCGTGGTACGGCTCAAGGGGTAGATGCATTCATAGTGGTAGTGGAACCGGGACAGCGCTCTGTTCAGACCGCCCATCAGGTGAGTGAGATGGCGGCAGGCCTTGGAGTGAAAAAGGTCTATCTGGTGGCAAACAAGATTCACCGTCAGGAAGAACTGGATTTTATAAAACAGGCCACTGAAGGAATGGAATTGTTAGGCTCCATAACCTTCAGACCCGAGATCATGGAGGCAGACATTACCGGCCGCCCACCCTATGTGGTGAGTCCTGAGACCGTTGAGGAGGTGAAGAAGATCAAGAAGAGCCTTGATGCATCTCAAAAGGGATTATGCCGCCGGTAAGCTCTGAAAAGACAGACCTGAGGAGGGAGATAACGAGCCTGAGAGATGGTATCCCTGAACCGGTCAGGGCCGTAAAGGATGAGGCGATATGTGAGAGGTTCGTCTCACTTCCTGCATATAAGAAGGCCCGTTCACTCCTTCTTTTTGCCTCTTTCCGTTCAGAGGTATCTACAACACCGATAATCAAGCATGCCTTGAACGACGGGAAAAGGGTCTGTCTGCCCCGGGTGAACAGAGCAGAAAGAAAACTGGATCTTTTTTACATAAATGGGATTGAGGATCTGGAGAGTGGGTACATGGGAATACCCGAGCCTGTTGAGGCTCCGGAGAGGAAGGTCTCTCCTGGGGAAATGGACCTGATAATGATGCCGGGTATTGCCTTTGATTCTGAGGGTGGGAGGCTCGGATACGGCGGCGGATACTATGACCGTCTGATTGGCGGGATGGAGAGAAGGCCGCCTCTTGTGGCTGTGGCCTATGAGGAACAGATACTCGAGAAGATACCTGTGGAGGAACATGATATCAGGGTGGATGTTATAATTACGGACAGAAGGTTGATAGAGGTCAGGACGATATGAATAAAAAGAAGATTGAAAAAGGCGTAAGACTTCTCCTTGAGGGGATGGGTGAAGACCCCGAAAGACCGGGGCTACGGAGAACTCCCCAGCGTGTTGCATCCATGTTTGAGGAGATCTTCTCAGGGCTTGGGGAGGAGCCGGAAGACCTTTTGAAGCCTATTGAGGGGGAGAGCCACGACGAGATGGTGATGCTCAAGAATATCCCCTTTTATTCGGTCTGTGAGCACCACCTCCTCCCGTTTTCCGGCCGGGCCCATATTGCATACATACCTGAGAAGGGCCGGATTGTGGGTATCGGGGAGCTGGCAAAGGCCCTTGAGATCCTGGCCAAGAGGCCGCAGGTCCAGGAGCGGCTGACCTCGCAACTGGCGGACATGATAATGAACAGGCTCAAGCCCAAGGGAGCAATGGTTATAATAGACGCAGAGCATCTCTGCCTCAGTATGAGGGGCATCAAAAAGCCCGGTTCAAGGACCGTCACATCGGCCGTAAGGGGCATCTTCAGGTCAAAACAGTCCACGAGGGATGAGATGCTTGAATTATTGAAGAAGGAATTGTGAGCTATGGATATAAAGGAGCAGGAAAATAGTATTAACGTTGAACCAATATGCCAATACACAAATAGACCAATAACTTAATTAAAGGAGGTTCACCTTATGGCAGCAAAGATAATTGACGGAAAGGCGATTGCAGCAGAGATTAGGGAAGAACTGAAAAAAGAGGTTGAGGAGATGAAGGAAAAGCACGGTGTCGTGCCGGGGCTTGTTACGATCCTTGTTGGACAGAATCCTGCCTCTATCAGTTATGTGACTGCAAAACAGAAGACGGCCCATGACCTGGGTTTTCATTCCATCCAGGATGACCAGCCCGAGGACATCTCCGAGGAGGCCCTTCTCAATCTCGTGGAAAAGTACAACAATGACCCGAAGATACACGGCATCCTTGTCCAGCTGCCTCTCCCGAAGCATATCAATGAGAAGAAGGTCCTGAACGCCATTGACCCTGACAAGGATGTTGACTGTTTCCATCCCGTAAACCTTGGTCGTCTTGTTATCGGTGGGGATGAGACGAGGTTTCTGCCCTGCACACCTGCAGGCATCCAGGAACTGATCGTTCGCTCCGGCTTTGAGACCTCCGGGGCAGAGGTTGTTGTTGTCGGAAGGTCAAACATTGTGGGAAAACCCATTTCAATCATGATGATGCAGAAAGGCAAGGGTGCCAATGCCACGGTCACCGTGGTTCATACAGGCACAAAGGATCTGGCCGCCCACTGCAAGAGGGCGGATATCCTTATCGTTGCCGCCGGTGTGCCCGGTCTTGTAAAGCCGGAATGGATCAAGCCCGGAGCCTGTGTAATTGATGTGGGCGTGAACAGGGTCGGAGAGAAGAAGAGCGAGAAGACCGGCCGTATGATACCGATACTCAAGGGTGATGTGGACTTTGATGCAGCAAAGGAGATTGCAGGTGCCATCACACCTGTGCCCGGCGGAGTCGGTCCCATGACCATTACCATGCTCATGAAGAATACAGTAAGGGCTGCAAAGTATTCTATAAAATAGTCTTTCAAGCCCAGGATTTGAAAGGCCAAAGAGTTTTTAAGATACAGGAGAGGTGCTCTGAGCCAGAGTCTGAGAGCGAAGCTCTGGTAGAATAGATCTCCCAGTTTGTGACAGCCCGTATCCCGATTTCAACAAGGAGGTAATGTATGATTATCACTAAAAAGAAGGACTTCAAGGAATTAATGGGAAACATCAGGAACTACAGGAGCTTCTTCCTGATCGGCTGCTCCGAGTGTGCCAGCCTCTGCGGTACGGGCAATGAGGAGGCTATCAGGGATATGACCGAAGCCCTCAAGGCAGAGGGGAAAGAGGTAACAGGCGGCTTTGTGCCCAAAACAGGCTGTCAGGTCCTTGGTACGAAGAAGGAACTGAAGGCCTTCAAGGATGAACTCGGCAGAACTGATTGCATCCTTGTCATGTCCTGTGGTGCCGGCACACAGACGGCTGTGGAGCTCTTTGAAGACAAGGCTGTCTATCCCGCCAATGATTCACTCTTCCTCGGCAATATGACCCGCTTTCAGATGTTTGACGAGAGATGCTCCCTCTGCGGCCAGTGCATCCTTGACAAGACCGGCGGGATCTGCCCTGTTACCACCTGCCCGAAGGGGCTCCTTAACGGGCCCTGTGGGGGCATGCAGGACGGCCATTGTGAAGTCTCACCGGATATCCCCTGTGCATGGGTGAGGATATACGAACGGATGAAAAAACTTGATAAACTCCAGGAGCTCTGTGAGACAGTGGTTGAGGCCAAGGACTGGTCCCAGGGGCAGAAGCCCAGGGCGCTGAGCACAAGAGAGAAGAAGGAAAAGACCAGGAGTTAAGGAGGATCGGGATATGTCTTTCAGAGAGGCGCTTGAGTCGGAAAAGTTTGTAGTAACCGCTGAAGTCGGTCCTCCCAAGGGGACCGATATAGATGAGATGATTCATCATATTGAATTACTGAAGGGCAAGGTTGATGCCGTGAACTTTACGGACAACCAGTCTGCGGTGATGAGGATGAACTCCCTTGCTGGATGCAAGATCGCCCTTGAGCATGGTGTGGAACCCATACTCCAGATGACATGCCGTGACCGGAACAGGATAGGTCTTCAGTCTGACCTCCTTGGTGCCTATGCCCTGGGGGTTAAAAACGTCCTCTGCATGACGGGGGATCATGTATCTGCAGGGGATCATAAAGGGGCAAAATCTGTGTACGATCTGGAATCAGTCCAGTTGCTCAGGGTGGTTGATGCCCTGAATAACGGGAAGGATATGTCAGGAAATGACCTGAAGGGAAGTACTGATTTTTTTCAGGGAGCGGTGGTCACACCGGAGGCAAATCCCCTTGAGCCTCAACTGATAAAGTTTGAAAAAAAGGTGAAGGCAGGGGCAAGGTTCTTCCAGACCCAGGCTATTTATGACATTGAGAAATTCAGGGAGTTCATGAATCATGCAAGGAAGTTTCCCGTAAAGATACTTGCAGGTCTGGTGGTACTGAAGAGTGCAGGCATGGCAAAGTTCCTGAACAACTTTGTTCCCGGTATTGTAGTGCCAGAAGAGCTGATAGAGGAGCTGAAGGCTGCAGGCAAGGAGAAGGCCCTCGACACAGGCCTTGATATCTGTGCCCGCCACATAAAACAACTTAAGGAAGAAGGCATCTGTGACGGTGTCCATATCATGGCGATCGGGATGGAGGACAGGGTGCCTGAGATACTCGAGAGGGCAGGTCTGCTATAATGTTGTAAAAACCCGGAGACCGAGAGGGGACAAATATGCAACTTTAAGTAAGGTTGAGTTATTAGTGATGAAGTGAGGAGGCATAATGGGCAGAGTTACGATAAATGATCTCTTAACTATGAAAAGCGAGGGGAAAAAGATCACCATGCTCACCGCCTATGACTATCCCTTTGCAAAGATAGTGGATGAGGCGGGTGTTGAAGCCATTCTGGTGGGGGACTCCCTTGCAATGGTGGTGCAGGGGCTTGAAAACACCCTGCCCGTAACCATGGATGAGATGGTTTATCATACCAGAATGGTTTCCCGCGCTACCGAGAGAGCCATGGTCATCGGGGACATGCCCTTCATGTCCTATCAAGTATCTGTCGAGGAGGCCGTAAGAAATGCAGGCAGGTTTATCAAGGAGGGTGGCGCCCAGGCGATCAAGATAGAAGGCGGCTCTGAGGTGGCTGAAAAAGTTTATGCCATGGTACGGTCTGACATTCCCGTCCTTGCCCATATCGGTCTTACCCCCCAGTCCATCCACAGGATGGGTGGATACAAGGTCCAGGGCAGAACAGAAGAGGCGAAGAGACAGCTTATCGAGGATGCACGCACCCTCCAGGAGGCCGGTGCCTTCGGGCTTGTCCTTGAGGCCATACCTATGGATCTTGCAAAGGAGATTACGGGAACCCTTACGATACCGACAATAGGCATAGGCGCCGGTCCATACTGTGACGGTCAGATACTGGTCCTTCATGATGTGATCGGTCTTTTTGAGAGGTTCGTCCCGAAGTTTATAAAAAGGTATGCCAACCTCAGGGAAGAGGCGTTGAAAGCCATAGGAGAGTACATAAAAGAGGTCCGGGAGGGGGATTTTCCCGGGGAAGAGCAGAGCTTCAAATGAACATGGCAAAGGGTTAAGGGTGGAACCGTTCTTCCTGAAGGCAAAGACCATCTCTGATGCCTGGTTTCAGTTGATCTACAACCTCTTTGACCGGGCTTACACTCAGGAGATACAGAAGGGCTCTTTTGAGAAGGAGCAGTACAGGCTCCAGTATCCCGGCATGGCGGTCTATATAGAGCATCCCGGTGAGGATATGATCCCGGTCATGCCTCCCGGCTCCGGAATTCCCGCACCGACCTCGATGGAGTATATAGAAGACTACTTTGTCAACTACCTCATGAACCCCGAACTCTCTGAGAACGAGACCTACAAGTATGCCTCCAGGATTCACCACCCCATGCCCAGAGGGGGAACACAACTGGAAAGAGTTATAGAGATACTCAGGGAGACCCCTCTTACAAACCAGGCTGTGGTTGAGATAGGGACCCCCGAGGACCATGATGTCTGCTATGGTAATGACGGTAAGCTCGATCCGCCCTGTCTGAGGCTCCTTGATTTCAAGGCCATACCAGCGGATGATGATCTTATACTGACGGTGAGTTGTTATTTCCGTTCCTGGGATCTCTGGGCAGGATTTCCTACCAATCTTGGAGGAATAGAGCTCCTGAAGAAACTGGTATCCGAGGAGACAGGGCTCAGGAACGGCCCCATGTATGCCTATAGTGCAGGTGCCCACATATACGGATACCAGGAGGAACTGGCAAGACTGAGGACATTCAGGACAGAGACTGGAGGATGAGAAGATCTGCTGCTCAGCCCCTTTCTTCTGCTACTCTGATTGCTTCTTCGAGAGATATGTTTCCTGTATAGAGCGCCTTTCCGGTGATTGCTCCCCACAAACCTGGAATGGATGCAAGGTGCCTTATGTCTTCCATTGATGAGATCCCACCGGATGCAATAACAGGTATCTCTACTGCATTGACCATTCTTTTCATTGTTTCGAGATTTGGTCCCGTCAGCATTCCGTCGCGTGAGATGTCGGTATAGATGATACCGGAGGCTCCAAGCGTCTCCATCTGCCGGGCAAGTTCAAAGGCATCCGTATCGGTTACTTCCACCCACCCCTTGATGGCCGCCTTGCCATCTCTGGCATCAATACCGACTATGATCTTCCCCGGGTGTTTTTCAGAGGCTTCCCTAACGAGTTCAGGTTTTTTTACAGCAACAGTGCCGAGTATAACCCTCTCAATCCCGATGGAGATCAGATAATCTATCCGTTCCATGTCACGGATACCTCCACCGAGTTCAAGGTCGACATTGACAGCAGCCCTTATCTTCTTGATGCTGTCAATGTTGGCCTGGTTTCCCGAGAAGGCACCATCGAGATCTACAATATGAATCAGATCGGCTCCCTCGGCCACCCACCTTTTTGCAACACTTACCGGATCGCTGGAGTAGGTGGTAACCTCATCTTTCCTGCCCTGGAGAAGCCTGACACATTTTCCGTCCTTGAGATCAATTGCCGGTATGATCTTCACTGGATGGTTTCCTCCATGATATTTTTGAGAGCAGGCAATAAGCCGGGTTCTGTCGAGGGTGGTCATTCATCTTGGCCTGCAGTTGCCTGCAGACTCGAGCGGCCTACCCGTTCCGCACAATCGGGCGGGCAACCCTCAGGGCGGAACCTATTTGGCCTTGCTCCGGACAGGGTTTGCCGTGCCTCGGCGGTCACCCGCACGAGCGGTGGGCTCTTACCCCACCTTTTCACCCTTACCTGACATTCAAGTAACTGAATGCCGGGCGGTCTGTTTTCTGTGGCACTTTCCCTGGGGTCACCCCCGGTGGCCGTTAGCCACTGTCCTGCCCTGTGGAGCCCGGACTTTCCTCCCTCTGGCTCCTCCTGCTGGAGGACCGGAGAGCGACCACCTTGCCTGCTCCCTGAGTATATTATAAGCCATATGGCTTATAATGTGTTATTGGTATATTGGGTATTGGTTACCGGGTTATCAGGTTGCTCAACCTCGATCTTGACTTCTAACTGTCTTTCTCCCTTCAGTCCCGGGCAGTCTTCTGAACCGCCCTTTTTGCAAGGGAATCGGCCTCTCTGTTTTCTTCCCGCCGCACATGTCTGATCTCGTATCTGTCAAAGGATTCGAGCAATTCCAATGCCTTCTGAAAAAAGGGTTTCAGTCCTTCGTTTTTTACCCTGTATTCACCAAGAAGCTGTTTTACAACGAGTTCAGAGTCCAGATAAAGAGAGACCTCTCTGGCTCCTTCCCTCCTTGCAACCTCAAGGGCCTCTATCATGGCCTGATACTCTGCGACATTGTTGGTTGAAATCCCGATGGACTTTGAAATATCTACCCTTTTTGAGCCAAACTCTATGACGGCTCCTATGCCGGCAGGTCCAGGATTACCGCTTGAGGCGCCATCTGAATGGATGACCGCCCTGGAAGGCCTTTTACCTTTATCCATCAGCTCTTCCTGTAAAGAAAGCGGCCGCACTGGGGACAACGGCAGAGTTCATCGGTGGTCTTTATTTCCACATACAACTGGGGAGGGATACTCATATGACAGCCCAGACAGACCTCGTTGTCTGCCTCTGCTACGGCAACCCCGTCGGTCCGCTCCAGTGTTTCCATGTAGCTGTCATAAAGTGATGGATCAATCTGCTTTGCAAGGGTATTTCGTTTCTGTTTCAGTTCATGGAGTTCGGCCTCGATTGTCTTTGCCTTTCCGTCCAGGTCAGCCTTAATCTCATCGAGCCTCTTCTGCTCTTCCCCGATTCTTGCCTTCTTCTCTTCAAGCACGGCAGAGAGTTTCTCCAGTTCTTCCATCAGGTAGAGCAGGTCGTCTTCCTTCAGATACTGCTCTTTTTCGATTTTCTCTATCTCCTTGAGGTGGGCCTGGTATTCCTTGTTGGATTTGATGTCCCCGGTTCTGCCCTTGAGCTTCTCAATCCTGTCTGCTATTTCCTGGAGTTCCCTTTCCTTGTCCCGCTTCTTTTTCTCCAGGTCCCGGAGTCTTGCCTCCTCCTTTCTGAAGTCTTCCTCAGCCTTTCTTAAAGGAGACTGGTAGCGGTTGATCTCTCTGGGGATTTCCTGAAGCATTCTGGTCTTCTCAACAATGGAGAGGTCGATTTCCTGGAGTGCAACAAGGAGATTCATCTTTTCGTTCATCAAGGCCCTCGCTTTCCTAAGTTTTCAAAAGAGGGATGGTGGGCCCACCAGGACTCGAACCTGGGACCAACCGGTTATGAGCCGGTAGCTCTAGCCAACTGAGCTATGGGCCCCTGAAGGACAAACTTAATTATAATAATCCAGGCTCTGGAAGGTCAAGGACTTTCTATAAAGCCCTTCAGCCACTTGCTTCTGGAGGGATGCTTGAGTTTCCTGATCGCCTTTGTCTCGATCTGTCTTACCCTCTCCCTCGTCACCTCCATCGCCTTTCCCACTTCCTCGAGGGTGTGGGGGAGATTGGTGCCGTCAAGGCCGTATCGCCGGCGTATCACCTCTGCTTCCTTGGGGTTGAGGCTGGAAAGTACCATGTCGATATGGTCCCTGAGGTCACCCCTTATGGCCTCATCAAGGGGGGATTCCACCATTTCATCTTCAATGAAGTCCCGGAGGTTGCTGTCTTCCTCCTCGCCGACGGGTGATTCAAGGGAGATGGTCTCCTTGGTTATTCTCAGGATCTCCTTCACCTTCATCTCCGGAAGGCCTACATACTCGGCCAGCTCCTGATTTGAGGGTTCCCTGCCCAGTTCCTGAACAAGCTCCCGCGCCGCCTTGGTGATTCTGTTTATGGTCTCTATCATATGAACGGGAATCCTGATCGTCCTTGAGTGGTCGGCAAGGGCGCGGGTTATGGCCTGCCGGATCCACCATGTGGCATAGGTACTGAACTTGTATCCCCGCCGGTACTCAAACTTCTCCACCGCTTTCATGAGCCCGAGGTTCCCCTCCTGGATAAGGTCCGAAAAGCTGAGGCCCTTTCCGATGTATCTCTTGGCAATGCTTATAACCAGTCTCAGGTTGGCCTCGATCAGTTTTGACTTGGCTGAGTTGATTATTTTTTCTGCGTTGTTTATAGTCTTTATGACATCACTGAACCTCTCGCTTCTCATCCCTATCGCTGCCTCAAGGGAGTGTCTTTCATCAACAAGATTTTTATAGGAGTCTATTAATTCCTTTATAGGGAGATCATTATTCTCATCCCGATTGCCAGCATGCTGAAAATCGGCGGAAGAGATATCAATACCCCTGTTCCTGAGCTTTCTCTTGACTATACCGGTCTCCTTTGACAACTCACGGAACTGGGCGCTGATTCTTTTGAGTTCGTCAGCAAAGGTGAAGATGGTGGAGTCGTTCAGTTGGAGGCTGTTGACAAGATCCAGGATTTTTTCCCTGTTTTTCCGGAGAAGCTCCCTTGTTTGCAGGTCCCTTCCCCCTCTGGCATGCTGTTTTTTCAGGAGGGCTATTCTCTCCTGAAAAAGTTCCTCTATCTCCTTGGTGTGGAGGTATATGGAGTGTTTAATCCTTATCAGGTCGTCTTCAGTCTCATCCTCCTCAATCTGGATGATCTCATGCAGTGGGGCCTCCCCGCTTTCAATATATTCCCCGAGAGAAATCAGTTTCTTCAGTGAGAAGGGGACGGAAAATACCGCTATCATCAGACGCCTCTTCCCCTCTTCTATCTTCTTGGCGATCTCAATCTCTCCCTCCTTAGTCAGGAGGGGGACGCTCCCCATCTCCTTCATGTAGGAATGGATGGGGTCGTACTCTTCAGTTTCAGAAGGCTGGATGACACCGCTGAGGTCAAGAAACTCCTCGCCTATTTCGGTTTCGTCTTCGAGATCCGGGAGTTCTTCAAAATAGTCAAAATACTCGGTCATGAGATTCCCTCCTTGATCAGGTTGTCCAGCTGGACTTTCAGCTTTTCAAGTTTTTCCTCATCTCCGGTCTTCTCGGCAAGCCTGAGCCCTGCCTCGATTTCCTTGATCTTTTTACGCCTCTTTGTTGCCTCAAGACGGCTGATGCTGTCGTGGATATTCCTTTCGATCTCCCCCTTGTCGATATCGCACTTCATGAGTGTTGAAGTGACGGTGGAAAACTCCTCCCCTGTAAGATGCCCTTCGAGCTGACTTATCTCTTCGAAGGAAAGGTCTCTTATTTTTTCGAAAATACTCCTGTAGAGAGGGGTCGGGATGTCCTCAGTATTCAATGATTCATTTATGAGAGGCCTTGACTCCGGATACGCGAGATATATTCCCAGGAGGTGACTCTCAGGTGTTTCCATCGTGACAGGAATAGAGGCTGACTCTCTTGCGGGAGATTTCCTTATGGAGGAAAGTTCTTCCCTCAAAAACGGCTCTGGAAGGTCGGCCTTTTCAGCAAGTTCCCGAATAAGTTCACCCCTCAGTATTGCATCTGTTATAGTAGAAATTATAAATAGTATTTCCCGTATTATGTCAACCCTTTCTTCACTCAGTGAGAGAAAAAAGTCTACAAGCCCCCTTGATTGCGGAAACAGCGCCTTGAATGCCCCGGCTCCCCTTTCCCGGATGAAGGAATCGGGGTCTTCACCAGAGGGAAGCAGCATCACTTTCCCAGTGATTCCCTCTTTATAAAGGATATGAAGCCCCCTTCTGGTTGCCTTGATACCTGCCTCGTCAGAATCGAATACAAGGAGCACCTTCCGGGTGATGGTCCTGAGCCGTCTAGTCTGTCCCTCGGTAAGGGAAGTTCCGAGGGGGGCGAGGACATTCTTGATGCCTGACTGAAAGGCCGTAATTACATCAAGGTATCCCTCCATCAGAATGGCATATCCCTTTCTGACTATCTCCTTCCTGGCAAGGTGAAGCCCGAAGAGAGAGGAAGACTTGTGGAAGATCGGGGTTTCCGGGGAGTTCAGGTACTTGGGGCCGGGAAAGTCCTTCTGGATTGACCTTCCGCCAAAGGCAATTATATTGCCGTTGAGGTTTGTTATGGGGAAGATTACACGGTTACGGAAGGTGTCGGTCTTCCCTTGCTCAGCCTCCTTGCAGAGGCCTGCCCTGAGGATGGTTGCCTCTGGGAACCCTTTTTCTTTCAGCAGGTTCAGGAGTCTGTCCCTTCCTGGAGGGGCGAATCCCAGAGAGAAGGTCCGGATGGTTTCATCCCTGATCCCCCTGTCCTTAAGGTATTTGAGGGCCCTTCTGTCTTTTTGCAACTCCTTTGCAAAGTGCTCTGCAGCAACTTCGTGAACCCTGATAAGTTCATCACGGGAGACCCCTCCCTTCCCGTGTGAGGTCCTGTAGTTGTCGTCTATGCTGATGCCAGCCCTTGAGGCGAGGGTCTTGACTGCATCAACAAAGGGAAGTCCTTCGTACTTCATCACGAAGGTGACCAGGTCGCCTCCGGTGCCGCAGCCGAAACAGTGAAATATCTGTTTGTCGGGACTGACCATGAAGGAGGGGGTTTTTTCGTTGTGGAAGGGGCAGAGGGCCTTGTAGTTGCTTCCGGAACGTCTGAGGTCAAGGTGTTCGGAGATGATCTCCACGATATCAAGGCGTGACTTGATCTCTTCTAAGGCCTGCCCGATATCCATATAAAATTATTGCATAACAGCGGTGGAAAAAACTATTTGCAGGGCCCCTTGCGCAGGACGGTTCATTTCCGGCTAATTCTTCTGAAACCGGAGCACTCCATCACTTCGATATCATCATCGAGGATACTGTCAAAGAGGAGGTTAAGACCAAGATTGTCGCTCGCGATATGTCCTGCTATTATTACATTCAGGTGTTGCTTTTCAGCCTCCTTCCGGTGCTCTTCACTGAGATGCATGGCAACAATGGTATTGACGCCGCTCGTGGTGAGGGAGCCGAAGATCTCCTTTGAGCCTTCCGTTCCGCCGGTCATGTCAACAAAGACCTTGCCGGTCCTTCTCTCCGGGGAGCCAAGAAGGAGTGTCGGGCCTGCACCGATCCTTTTTGCCTCTTCATATTCGGGTATTTCAAGGAGAAGGTCGAGAAGGTCAGAGAGGCTTGAGGGCTTCTTTTCCTCAAAGAGGCCCTGGAGGTAAGACGCAACCATGTTATCAGCCGGTGTATGAAGGCAGAGAAAGGGAATATCGAGGAGGCGGGCGGCGTCAACCGCCCTGGTATGATTTACCGGCATCAACCGCCTTTCCACCTCCTTTATCCTCCCATCCATCAACCCTTCTGCCACATTTATGGGGACTCCGAACCTGCTCAGGATGTCGGACTGCATCCGCATCACATCATAGAGGTTGGCGTAGGCCCTTCCCTCCGGGTGGTGCCCGATCACAAGGTCAACAGGCCTGTCCCTTTCGCGGAGTCTTTCTGAAAGAAGGATCTCACCTACCTCTATGTCTATGCCGACGAGGAGGCTCCTTACCTCCCGGTCAACGGGGCCGTTTAATATCCGTGTATCAGAATAGGGGTTTCTGAGGGACTCCTCGTCAAAGAAGCGCCTTTCCTTCTCCTTCATCTCCTGAAAGGCCTTTTCCCTTCTGCTCAGTTCGTCCTTTACTGTCTGGAGTCCTCTCGGGTCATTTTCCATTCCTGTAGCTATGGCCCTGGTGTAGATGTCGCCTACTGTCATCATCGCCTCCTTGTATACTTATGGTTTCTCCGGTAAGATTGGTGTGTTCGAAAAAAGTGCTCACACCCGTATTTGCTAAGGATAGGAGTGCTGAACAGAACTTTTCAGGAGAGGGCGGCCCTGACCATTTCATTCACAACCCTGCCGTCAGCCCGTCCCCTCACCTTGGGCATTATAGCCTTCATCACCTTGCCGATATCAGCAGGAGATGAGGCAGAAACCTCGGAGATCGTTTCCCTGATCAGACGGTCAAGCTCCTCAGGACTGAGTTCTTGTGGAAGGTACTCCTGAAGGATCCTGAGTTCCGCCTCTTCCTTTTCAGCAAGGTCGGTCCTCCCCCCTTTCCGGAACTCCGATATGGATTCCTTCCGCTGTTTTGCCAGTGATGAAAGAAGACCTGTAACCTCGTCATCATTGAGGGTGGAGCCTTTTTCTATCTCTTTGTTTTTGAGGGCTGCCTTGATTAGGCGGAGGGTTGAAAGCCTTAGTCTGTCAGAGGCCTTCAGCGCGGCCTTGAGATCGCTTTCAATCCTTTCTGTTAGGGCCATTTATCTACCCTGCATCATACGCATTCTTCTGAGCGCCTTCTTCCGGGCGGCGAGGATCTTCTTCTTCCTCTTTACGCTCGGCTTCTCATAGTGCTCCCTCTTCTTGATCTCTGAGAGTATTCCTTCCTTTTCACACTGCTTCTTGAATTTCTTGAGGGCAATCTCAAAGGAATCACTCTCCTTTACGCTCACTGAGGGCATTAAGAAACCACACTCCTCTCTTTTGGTTGAATTTGAAAAAAGTTAAAATAAATTATAACAGCATATGTCTGAAACTGTCAAGTTTTGAACAGTTTTTTCATGGTGAAAGATATCGTTCATGGAGGAGTTTTTTGCCATAAATTGATTCTCTGTGGTATATTTCACTAATAAATGAAATAGTCTCTGATCACCGATGATTATAGGG
>WFTX01000111.1 GCA_015485235.1 Nitrospirota bacterium
ATCCAATTGCCTATCTTATCCGTTGCTTCATTTCCCTTACCTCCGGTTTTAAGGTTTTCCCCTTCCCATGCATTTACTTTGTACAGATGTGAGTCAATGTGACTCCTAAGTAATGGAAGAGGGCTTAAAGCGATCTTATACAAGCAACTTATGCCTGAACATCGAGTATATAGAGCAATAATTGAAGCAGTCAGAAATGGCTCCCTTTCCGAGCCATTTTCGTGTAAGGACTTTATGAAAGCTTGTCCTGGTTTTGGAAATGGAACGTACAGAGCATTCTTATATAAACATCGACAAGGGAATCCCAGCGGGACGAGCGAACTGTTTGAACGAGTGTCAAAAGGTCGATTTAGATTGATCAGGCCGTTTAAATATGGTCTCTGAAATAATCGTTCTTTCATCGACAGCAAGTCATAGATCATCTACAAAGACAAGATCTGTCAAAGAAAAGCAGTTCAGCTCGCTAACCGGGGAGTGTTGAGGTTTTCCATGAACAACGAACCAGACGGATTCCTGTCCTTTTAAAGTACGATAGTCTCTGCTTTCCCATAAATCTGGTATAATTGGATTATGGAGGTTTGAGTGAGTACAGGTGCGATCCTGTCTGAAGAAGTATGTGTTGAAGAAGGAGTAAGGGAGGCCCTTCTATATGAAGATGCCGACGGCGGGAAGGTCCGGTGCAGGCTCTGTTCGCATTACTGCCTGATCGGAGAGGGAAAGAGGGGGATCTGCCAGGTCAGGGAGAACCGTGGCGGGAAACTTTACAGCCTTGTTTACGGAAAGGTGATTGCGAAGCATCTCGACCCTATCGAGAAGAAGCCCCTCTTTCACTTTCATCCCGGTTCACAATCTCTCTCCATCTCCACTGTGGGCTGTAACTTCCGGTGCCTTCACTGCCAGAACTGGGAGATATCCCAGTTTCCCCGTCTCTACAATACGATTGCCGGTGACTATCTCCCGCCTGAGGCAGTGGTGGATGAGGCTGAGAGGAGGGGGGCCGGGAGCATCTCATACACCTATACAGAGCCAACCATATTCATGGAGTATGCCCTTGACTGTGCGCGGCTGGCACGGGAGAGGGGTATCAGGAATGTTTTTGTGAGTAACGGATACACCTCCCCGGAGGGGGTGGAGATGATCGCTCCCTATCTTGATGCAAACAATATTGATATAAAGGGGGATGACGACTTCTACAGAAAGGTGGCAGGCGCCAGGCTGGAACCGGTACTGGATACCGTGAGGAGGATGAAGTCCCTTGGTATATGGGTGGAGGTTACCACACTGGTCATCCCCGGACACAACGATAGCGAGGAGTTCCTCCGTTTCATGGCAGAGTTCATTGCTTCTGTTGACCCGGCCATCCCGTGGCATGTCACCCAGTTTTATCCTACATACAGGATGACAGACAGGGGGCGGACCCCTGTCAGCACACTAAGGATGGCAAGGAGGATAGGGATCGAGTCCGGTCTAAAATATGTCTATGAAGGCAATGTGCCGGGTGAGGGGGGTGAAAATACCTACTGTCCTGACTGTGGCGAGGTTGTTATTGAGCGGCTGGGGTTCTCTCTTACCAAAATAAGGATGAACGACGGGAATTGCGAGAGCTGCGGATGCAGGATCGAGGGGATCGGAATGCCGTGATACCTGAAGACTGGTAGAGTTTGAGAAAAGGGACGGCCTGGGGAAGGGAGCCGCCCCTTGTTGATGCAGCGAAATGTGATCAGCAACCCTTTATAACACGTTTCTTGAATTTCTTGCCTGTAAGGGTCTTGAGGTAGGAGACGAGATCTTTCATCTTATCGGAATCCGTCTTGAGAGGTTTACCTTTCAGGGCCATCTGGATACAGAAATTGGCAGCCTCTTCAATGGTAGCCTGCTTCTTGCCCATTATGGTGAATCCGGTCTTCCTCCCGTCTATTCCGCTTCCCTTGTAATGGCAGCTGTAACAGCTCTTCCCGTTTGTGCCGAGTTTTGTATCCTTGAAGATCTCAAAACCCTTCATCGCATTTCCGGCATAGGAGAGACCGAAGGATACAGCGATGAGAAAGGTAATCACTGTAAAAATCAATCTTTTCATCATTAGCATTTTTGCTCACCTCCCTTCTTTTTATAAATTGCAGGTTTAGAATTTCTGTAAGTTATATATTATAGAATTTTTTGTGATTTTAATGTAAGGGGGATTACAGCAGGGACCTAACCGACGTTTATTAATCCTGTCATTAGTAATGTCAATCAGAACAGGAGGGTCTCTTTCGCCCCCGGATTAGATGCGATCTTTTACTGATTACCTAAACGTTGCAAAAAACACAACCACAGAGGGCACAGAGATTATATAAACCTGAAACAATTTCCGGTATTTCTCAAATCCCACCTCCGGTGAGGTCTGGAAAACAAGCAAAAACATAAAGAATACCCCGGCAGTACAGGGTTCCGGCCCGACCTGACCAGTATTT
>WFTX01000112.1 GCA_015485235.1 Nitrospirota bacterium
CCCCTCTATGGGTGGCTTTTCAGGGGAAGGGTCTTTGATACAGGAAACCCTGAAGGCTACAGGCAGTGCAGGGCTTTCCTGGAGGCCGGAGAGACCCGATTCCTGGCTGGAGGGTCTGATTAAAGGGAAAATCAGTGGGCTTCATGGAGAGACCACAAAAAGTGAACAAAATCATACGAAATATATACAATTGTATGACAATTAGGAACTAACCTTCAAGGATCTCGATGATCCGGTCAAGCTCATCCAGGCTGTAATACTCTATCTCTACCTTTCCCTTCTTTCCCCTGTGGATGATCTTCACCTTCGTCCCAAGGGAGCCTGAGAGGCGTTCTTCAAGGGCCCTGATATTGGGATCCCGGGGCCGGACCTTCCTCTCCGGCGGTGAGAGGACCTTTTTACAGAGGGCCTCTGTCTCTCTCACACTCAAGCCCCTCTTGATTACCTGCCTGGCTATATCAATCTGGGTCTTCCTGGTGGGAAGAGAGAGAATAGCCCGGGCATGACCCATGGAGATCTCCCCGTCATTGACCAGCTTTTTTATCTCTGCGGGGAGCTTAAGAAGGCGGAGGTAGTTTGCCACTGTGGCCCTCTCCTTCCCCACCCTCTTAGAGAGGTCTTCCTGGGTGTACTTGAATTCCTCCATGAGGCGATGGAATGCCTCGGCTGTCTCAATGGGGTTGAGGTCATCGCGCTGGATATTCTCTATCAGGGCCAGCTCAAGGGATTCAGAGGTGCTGGACTCCCTCACAATGGCCGGGATCTTCTTAAGACCGGCAAGTTTTGCAGCCCTCCACCGCCGCTCCCCTGCTATCAGGAAGAACCTGCCCTTCTCCCCCTTCCTGAGAATCACGGGCTGGAGCACACCCTTTTCCCTGATGGATGAGGCAAGCTCTTCCAGTGCTTCCTTCCGGAAGTTCTTCCTCGGCTGTTCAGGGTTGGGCTCTATCCGAGAGAGGGGGATCTCCTGGACTCCTCCTTCGGTTGAGGGTATCAGGGCATCAAGCCCCCTGCCGAGTGCCGCTTTCATTCAGGATCTCCTTTGCCAGTTGAAGATAGCTCTCAGCCCCCCTGGACCGGGCATCATAGAGCATCACCGGTTTCCCGAAGCTGGGAGACTCGCTTAGTGTAACATTTCTGGGAATCACTGTTGTATAAACTGTATCCCCGAAGTGACGCTTCACCTCCTCTGCCACCTGCCGGGAAAGCGATGTCCTTGAATCAAACATGGTGAGAAGAATGCCCTCTATCTCAAGCCCGGGATTGAAGGAGTTTCTGACCAGGTTGATCGTTCTTGAAAGCAGTCCAAGGCCCTCAAGGGCATAGTATTCACACTGGACCGGGACGATGAGGGAGTCGGCAGCCACAAGGGCGTTCAGGGTGAGGAGACCGAGGGAAGGGGGACAGTCTATGAAGATATAGGCGTATCTTTCCCGGATACCTGAGATGAGCCGGGAGAGAATCATCTCCCGCCCCTCTGCAGTTACCAGCTCTACCTCCACGGCCAGGAGGTCAATGGATGAAGGTGTAATGGAGAGATGCTCGACCTCAGTAGGAAGAATTATCTCATCAAGACCGGCCTCTCCCGTGAAGGCCTGATATATGGAGATGGAGAGGTCTGTACGGTCTATCCCCAGGCCGGTGGTGGTATTGCCCTGGGGATCAAGGTCTATGACGAGGATATCCTTCCCTGCAAGCGCAAGGGAGGCGGCAAGGTTTATGGCGGTAGTGGTCTTCCCGACACCGCCTTTCTGGTTTGCTATGGTGATTACCTTCCCCAAGACCTGTTTTTCTCCCTGAAATGTTCCACGTGGAACATTCGTGATGTTTCCCTGGATTCTTTTTTGACTACCTTCAATGCTGTTATTATAACGGAAACAGGAGGTGGAAGTGGGATGTGAAACCGGGAAAAGGAAATTGAGATTGTTCTGCATCCCTTGCCTGCAGCCACTTCGTGGCTTTCGGCAAAAGGCTTTGACCCCGAGGTCCTGCCACGGAGTTCCTCATTCCATTCTGAAGAGAAATGCAAAAGTTGCAATTTGGTGTGAAAATCTTTATCCTATTTAGTATAAGGATCTGCATCCGGCAGGAGGGTAGCCTGCCGGTTATCTCAATTATCTAAGGAGGCGCTTATGAAGAGGGAGGAGTTCGAAAGGAAACTGAAGGCATACGCAGCGGCTGCTGCAGGGGTGGTGGCAGCAGCCCCGGCAGGGGTGATGCTTAGTGCCTCACCTGCAGAGGCGGCAATACAGTATTTCAATCCGTCGGACATAACCGTGAACTCATCAAGTACGAGAGCGGATATAGATATTAATGGTGATGGTGTCCCGGATTTCTCCATTACTTACTCCTTTGCGGACAGTACTAATTTTGGTCTTTTCCTTCACTGGACAAGGACAACAGGGGGGCTCGGAGGTTCAAGCTTTATTGCCACAGGCAATAATGGGTGGCCTAGCACATATGTTGTCAACCTGTCAGCAAACTTTCTGATTCAAAATAATCTTCAAAACTACGTCTGGAACTCGCAAACTGCTTTTCTTAACGGCTTCCTGAATGATCAGAGTTCAGGATCGTTCATTAATGACACGGGTTGTATCGGGGTCCGGTTCAATACTGCAAGCGGTGTACGGTATGGCTGGATAAGATATCAGGGGGTCGGTGATGATACCGGAATTATCCAGGACTGGGCTTACGAAGATACAGGTGCACCCATCCAGTGTTTTGACACCGGCCAGCAGACCACAGCCGTCCCCACCCTGAACCAGTGGGGGCTTCTGGCAATGATAGGGCTGCTTGCAGGCGGCGGAGCGTTAGCTTTGAGAAGGCGGGAAGCAGAAGAGTAGAAACCGGAAACTGCAATATAGATCAAGAGAAGGCAGGGCGGATGCCCTGCCTTTTTTGTAAAGCAACCTTATCCTTGCTCGATTCTGAACAGCCGGACAGGAAAAAGATTAGAAGAGGGCTACCGCTCCCCTATGAGCTGAAAGGCGGAACACCCTGAAGATCTGGAGCAGAGGAAGTTTTCAGGGCACTCTCTGCTATAATCACCTGTACATGTTTCGAAGATGTCTTACAGCGCCCTTTGTTGACTATATGTCTGCCCTCTCATTCTGCCTCCAGGGCAAGAGAACCGGATGGGTGTATATTACTGTCTTCTTTCTGCTTTCCTGGTGGGTATATGTTCCGGTCCATGAACTGATGCATGCCTTCGGGTGTATCCTTGCCGGAGGCAGTGTCGGGAGACTTGACCTCGCCCCGCTTTACGGGGCCGAACTCCTTGAGAAGGTTTTTCCCTTTATCCACTCAGGCTCGGAGTACGCCGGTCAACTGAAGGAGTTCGATACGGGTGGAAGCGATATTGTATATTTAGTCACGGTTTTTTCCCCCTACCTGCTGACGGTATTTCCGGGTGTGCCCCTCATCCGGCGGGTCCATGCCTCCAAGAGCCCGCTTAGGGGAAGCATTAAGCTTGGTCTGGCCATGCCTTTTGCCTTTGCCCCTTTTGTTTCCATGACAGGCGACTTTTATGAAACAGGCTCCATAGTAACCACGAGGCTGGCATCAGAAATCACCTCTGGTTTGGATGTCAGTAGATGGAGGAGTGACGACCTTTTCAAACTGTTGAAGGGTCTGAAAGATGGTTTTACCGCCATGGACTTTCCGATAATTCTGATCTCCTTTCTCATAGGTGTCTGTCTCGCCTTTCTTACTTATAATGCAGGCAGGGTTCCTGTCAGGTTAATAAAGAAGGTGGAGAAGCCCCCTGCCCCATGACCGTAAATCTGCACTCTCACCGAAAATTGCCGATTGACTTTTAGTCAAAAACACATAAGGCGGCCGGGGCTGACGAAAAATCAGGATTTAGCGACACCGACAGTGCCGGTCTCTAATGTAAAAGGTTTCACCGTCAGGTGAAAAAGGGCAAGAGTGTTTATGGTTAAATCCTGTCGCATTAAATACTGTTTTGAGGCAGTCCCTGCCGCCATTTAACCAGGGTCAATTGGCAAATTCGGGTCTCAGGCCTTTCTTGAGATGTAATGGCAGATTAAGTTAAAATCTTCCATGAGAAGAGGTATCTCAGGAGGGAAGATCTTTCTTATCGGCTGGGACGGGGCGGACTGGAAGATCATCCACAGGCTTATTGATGAGGGGAAGATGCCGAACATGGCCCGGTTCGTTGAGGAAGGGGTGATCGGCAACCTTGCCACTCTCTACCCTGAACTCTCCCCCATGCTCTGGACCTCCATTGCCACAGGCAAGAGACCGTACAAACACGGCATCCTGGGCTTTACAGAGCCGGACCCCCAGACCGGAGGTATCAGGCCGATTACCAGCATCTCCCGGAAGACAAAGGCGATCTGGAACATACTCAGCCAGGAGGGCAGGAAATGTGTGGTAGTCGGCTGGTGGCCATCCCATCCGGCTGAACCGATAAACGGGGTGATGGTCTCAAACCATTACCAGCGGGCGGTTGCCCCCTATGGGAAACCCTGGCCCATGAAGCCCGGCACTGTCCACCCCCGGCGGCTGATCAGAAATCTTGCCGAACTCAGGCTCCACCCGCAGGAATTAGATGTGGGGCTGATTCTGAACTTTCTCCCCCGCCTCTCCGAGATAGACCAGGAGAAGGACAGGCGGGTCGAAAACCTTGCAAAGATCATCGCAGACTGTACTACGGTCAACCGGGCGGTGACCGCCATAATGGACCACGAGCCCTGGGACTTTGTGGCCGTTTATTACGATGCCCTGGATCACTTCAGTCATGGCTTCATGAACTACCACCCGCCCCGCCTCCCCTGGGTGGACGAGAAGGACTTTGAACTCTATAAAAACGTGGTCGAGAGCGGCTACATATACCATGACATCCTTCTGGGAACCCTCCTTCAGAGGGTGGATGAAAATACAACCGTAATGATCGTCTCTGACCACGGGTTTCACTCTGATCACCTCAGGCCGAAGAATATCCCCAGGGAGCCGGCCGGCCCTGCTGCCCAACACCGGTACTACGGTATCTTCGCGGTCAGGGGGCCGGGCATCAAGAGGGACGAGATTATCTATGGTGCAAGCCTTCTGGATATCTGTCCGACTCTCCTTACAATCATCGGTCTTCCCGTTGGAGAGGACATGGACGGGAAACCCCTTGTGAATATCTTTGAGGATACCCCCGGTATCAGGACAATCCCCTCCTGGGACGAGGTGCCTGGGGATGACGGGAGACACCCGCCGGATGCGCTGATTGATCCCATGGAGGCAAAGGAGGCCCTTGAGCAGTTGATCCAGCTCGGCTATATTGACCGGCCAGATGAGAACAGGGAGAAGGCTGCCAGAGAGTGTGTGAGGGAACTCCGGTACAACCTTGCCAGGTCCTATATGGATGCCGGGTTATATACCGAGGCGGTCTCTGTTTTTGAAGAACTGGTTGATGAGTGGCCTGATGAGTACCGATTCGGTATCCAGCTCGTAAGCTGTTATAAATCCCTTGACAGGATCACTGAGGCCAGAAAACTCCTTGAGGAGGTGTTTAAAAGAAAGAGGAAAAACGCCGTGAAGGCGCGGGAAGAACTCAGGGAGTTCAGAAAGGAGATTGAAGGAAAGAAGCCCGAAGATTTCACTGAAGAAGAGAAAAGGAAACTCCGGAACCTCCGTGCCGAGGCCTCAACGAGCCATTATGCCATTGAGTTTCTTATGGGCTCCCTCCTCTTTGCGGAGGGGAAGAAGGAAGAGGCCCTGAAACACCTGAAGCGGGCTGAAAGGGCAGACCGGAATCAACCGGCCCTGTACAATAAACTCGGGGACGTCTATGTCAGGATGAAGAGGTATGCCGATGCAGAGACCGCCTTTGCCAGAGCCCTGGAGATCGATCCCGACAATGCCGAGGCCCACCTGGGGCTTGCAAGGACCTTTCTTGGAGTGAGAAAAAACAGGGATGCCGCCGGGAAGGCCCTGAATGCGGTCGGCCTTCTGTATCACAACCCGAGGGCCCATTATGTACTTGGTGTGGCGCTCCACAGGATGAGGAGGATTCCCGAGGCGGTTGAGGCCCTCAGGGTGGCTGTCTCTCAGAACCCGAACTATCCGGAGGCCTACAGACGGCTTGCATACATATATGGGAAACGGCTCAATGACCCGGATGAGGCGAAAAGATTGAGAAAAGCCGCCCGGGAGGCAAGGCAGCGGATAAGAAAGATGAAGAAGGGAGAGATCGGGCCTCTCCTTGAGAAGGAGGTTGCTGCAAGGACCTCCCTTACCTCTGAAGAGGTACAGAGGAGTGTAAACATAAAGCCCGAGGGCCCCTATGATCCGGAGAGGACGGTGGTTGTGGTCTCGGGCCTTCCCAGGTCCGGGACGTCCATGATGATGCAGATGCTTGAGGCCGGAGGCATCCTGCCCCTTACTGACAGAAAAAGGAGAGCCGATGAGGACAACCCCAGGGGCTATTACGAATATGAGAAGGCAAAATCCCTTGCAAGGGACTCCTCCTGGGTACCTGATGCCCGGGGAAAGGCGGTAAAGATCGTTGCCCAGTTGCTTCCCCATCTTCCGGTACAGGACGGGCTTGAATACAGAATCATATTCATGACAAGAGACCTCGACGAGGTGGTCCGTTCCCAGAGGACCATGCTCAGGAGGCAGGGTAAAGACGGCGGAAGACTCCCTGATGAACAATTGAAACAGACCTTCTCCCGGCAGATGAACCAGGTCAAGAGGATGCTTGCCCTGAAGAGGATTCCCATCCACTTTGTGGACTATGGAAGATGCATAAACGAACCCGGAGCAGTGGCAGGTGAGATAGATGCCTTTCTGGGCGGTGTCCTTGACCAGGAGAGTATGACAGGGGTGGTTGATCCGGCACTCTGGAGGCAGAGGGCAGCCAGAAAACCAGGTTGAGGCTAAGGTCAAGGCTGAGAGATAGGCGTATAGCGGATAGCGTGGAGGGGACACAGAAGGCGAGAAATGCGAGAAATGTCACGAACCAGTATACCAGTGACTAATGACCAGGGACCAATGACTTAATGACCAATGGTGTCTTGCCGGAAGGCTCCGTGAGGGCATTTAGTCATATCGACCATTCCCTGTCTGCGGGAAATAATTTATGCACCTGAAAGGTTAAGTGTTAAAACAACCAAGGAGGTTTACGATGAAGAAAGCCGGTATTCTGGGATGGCTTCTTGTTATTGTGCTCTTGATCCCGGCAATTGCCTCTGCTGGACAGTGGTGGAAGGACGAGGCACTTAAGGGAAAGCTGAAACTTACAGAGGAACAGGTAAAACAGATTGACGTCATTGTGGATGCCTCCATAAAGGAAAGGAGGGATAAGGCTGGAC
>WFTX01000113.1 GCA_015485235.1 Nitrospirota bacterium
ATCGTTATCGGTGAGAGATAGATATCTGAAAGGTCTAATAAATCGAGGACTCTGTTAAACAAGTTTCTGTTGACCCAGTCTTCATAATCAACTCTTGTCTTGAACATCCATTTCTGAGGGATTATCAGTCCGAGGAAATATAGCCCTGTCAAAGAAAGCATTATGATCAGAGAAAGCCTAATGCTCTTAAAATAGCCTGTAATCTTTTTAAGAATGGTCATGGGGCTATTATATAATGACGTGACAAGAAAATTTATAATAGTGATATATCGCGGGATCTTCAAGAAATTTGTTAACAGTTTTATCCCGTCACAGTTTTTTATTGACCCGTATTAGAAAGAAGGACTGTATTCAGGACAACAGCCGGAATCAGGATATTATGATAAATGCCTTGATGGGGATCTGATTGATCAGTACTTTGTATCCCTTCCATAATTGGGAGTATACCCGCTTCTGCTTCCACTGTGCTGATTGCAGTTGGAGAAGGGCTGACTCCTTGATGATGCAAAGTAACATGTGCCCTGTGTGGTGGTATTCCATCCTTTTCCATCATAGGTCATGTAGGATCCCCCTATGAATCTGTACCTCTCCTGGGCAAGCCTCGGATCATTCCCGCTCGGGATTCCATGTATTGCACCCCAGCCGTCATAGGAGACATTCCCTGCATGGCAGTTCAGGCAATAACTGTTACCTACTTTGGACTGAACGCCGCTACTCCTTAGGACCCTGCCGTCAAATCTGTGATCCTGCCTTGACTGATTCCTGGAAGCCCCTGAATTTGAGTAGGTTGCATTGCTGTGACAGGTCCAGCATGTGTCATCAATGGTGGAGCCGGTGAGCATGAAGATGTTTGAGCCTCCATGGGCGTTTAGATCAACGGTATGACAGTCTGCACAGTGTAGCCTTGCCGTCTCTTTTACTGTCTGGAGGTTTGTGCCGTCCTTGAGTGTACTGTTGACCCATGCCGGATCATCCCATTCACCTGGGTGGGTGTCTGACCAGGCTGTGCTGTATCTCTGTCCAAGTACAGCATGCTGCGACGGGTTGCCATTGTAACCGGTACCGGAGCCACCTGTGCCGGGATTGAACTGGGACTCAACATCAAGCACCCTTCCCCTTGAATCCCAGCACAGTGAACCGTCCCAGTAAAAGCCCTTGCCCTCGCAGGATGCCTGATCAGAATAGATTGATGTCAGATCAACACCCACTGTAACAGAGCCACCACCTGTCCCGGAATCAATTCCATCGGTGGAGTTGAATGGCTTCAATGCCTCTGAAGTGGATGGCGTAAGTGTGACACCTGTATCTCCTGTAGCAACTGCAATACCACTGGCGCCATCAGCATCGTGGCACTTCATGCAGAAGGTATCCATGCCGGTAAGCATAGTATTGGTTACATTATTCTTGTCCCACTGAACCACAGTAGAGGCCGGATTGTCCACATCCCTGAGATCGACCTTAATCCCTCCAGGATTTTTATGGAGGGAAGTAAGTCTTACCTTGCCGGAGGTTGCTGCAGTCTCGTCTCCCTCTCTGTGACAGACAATACAATCCCAGTTTGTGACCGTCCCGTTGAAGACATGCCTTGAGGCCTGTGTGAAGTCACTCCCCACAACATCTCTCGTTACATAGGTGGCGCCGGAAGGCACGCCGTTGTGACAGTCGACACAGGAGCCGCCCAGTCCGGCGAATGCATCTTTGTGGCTGTGGCAGTTGTTACAGTCCAGGGCGTTGTTATGGTCAAGGCCGCCTGTATTATTGGCTGTATTGTAATTATGGTACCTGTTCTGACTGTGGCAGGCCTCACATACCCTTGTTGAAGTGCTATGCCCTCCTGTATCATCACCCATTACATAGGGTGCAGACCCTGCAGTGCCTGATTTGTACCTGAAATCCACAGTAGCATCAGGTGTGCCAGTGGATGACCAGTTCCCCCCGTCAGGGGTGTTGATGGTTTCTTTTATAAGGAATATGTTCCTCGTCCCATGAGAGGTATGGCAGGTAGTGCACTTGAACTCGCCGTATTTTCCGCTTGTTACTCCCCACCCCCCTGACGCACCCCACTTGCCCGGTGTCCAGGTTCCGGAATTTGCCTCACAGGCAGTCTTTGTCTTGTAGGTGGTGTTTGAGCAGGTGCCAAGAAGTTCTGCACTGTGCATCTTAATGGAATTATCCCATGTCGCCTGGTCAAAACCTGTCTCTCCTGGTGATGGTGTATTCAGGTTAGTCCTGTGGCAGCCGTGACATGTCTCCTCCGGGGATCTCTTAAGAAGGTAGCCGTCCCCCGGGCCTGCCTGGGCATATGTGTATCCTGTCATGAGCAGAACTAAAAGCAATGCTGTTAAGAGATATCCTGTCTTCACGGTGTATCCTCCGTTGAAGAATCTGAGTCAGTATAGTGTATCCCGTGGCAACTCAGACACCTTACCCTACCGTTTGAGTCAAGGACGATGTTGTTTGTAAGATTCGTATCGCTTCCCCCGTTCTGAGCATACCTGGGTCCGCCTCCCTGTGCCGCCCATGAGGCAGATGCAGGCTCAACCGGGGTTGTATTGAACTGGGTTGTGTCTGTGACATCCGGGGTTTCCCCGGCGCCGCTCGAGAAGATCTTTCCAATGGGATGGGACTTGTAGTTTCCATCCCATGTCCTTGTATCAGTATGAGGTAAGATCGCCCTGTAGTAATGGCAGTCCTCACAGAGCTGATTCAGGTAGTTGTCGTCCCGCATGAAGTGTCTGCCGGTATCACCGGGAGTGGAAGATGCTGACGGATCCCAGGGTGATTTCAACTGGGAGTGCTGGTCATGGCAGACCGAGCAGGTCACGACATCACCGAAATTCTGAAGTCTCCTCTGCATGGCGGTGCTTGTAAGGTCTGCCGTTGCACGGAGGCCATAGGGGTTGTACGGGGATGATGTTGAAGGCATTGCCTTCCAGGCATGGGAGTTTCCTGAGATCCCGGGGACGGCCTGCATGGTATCGTCAAAGGGGTAGTTGGAGGCCGGACCCAGCGGGTTATGACAGCTCATGCAGAGGTTCGTATTTGCAGCATCAGCAGACAGGGCAACTCCCGGAGCGTTATGGAGGGTGTGGCAGTCCCCGCACTGAAAGACGTCATGGGGCGGATCAAGGGCAAAGACAAGGGACTGGCCTGTAAAAATCATTGCCGTCCAGAGGAGTACCGGAATCAGAGCCCTTTTCATTTTTCAAACCTCCCGGCAGTAAAGCCTGATATCACTCTTCTGTTCAGATCCATCACATCTGTAATTTCACCCTCCAGGTTCATATAGGAAAGGGTTGAGCCGGTTTTGTAGGTCCTGAAGATCAAGAGGTCTTCCACACCGTCTCCATCCATGTCGCCTCCGTCAAGGAATGTCCTTCTTTTTCGAGTCTCGGCAAAGACCTTTTTGTGAATCACTTCTCCGCTGTCATCAACAATGAGCAGTCTTTCTCTTTCAAGGATACCCTTCAGCAGGGCGAGTTCATCCTTGCCGTCGTCGTCAAGGTCTGTACAGGCGATCTCCCTGATGCCCCTGGATCTGAAGAAGAGTTCAGGCCCGCTTCCCTTTATGAAGCGGAAGACCTTTTCCCGTGAAGCAAAAACCACCTCAGAGAGGCCGTCCCCGTTCAGGTCGCATAATGCCACCCTCCTGAGGGGCTGCTTTCCGACAGAGATTCTCTCTTTGAGATAAGGTCCGGAGGCGTTGATTCCATAAATCTCAATAAGGTTGTCCCGCCACCCTCTCTTTGCAATAATGACTTCAGCCCTTCCATCACCGTCAGTATCACCAGAGGATGAATCAACGATGGAGAATTCCTTACCAGCCCGGATAATGCCCGGGATCTGGCCTGGCAAGCCAAACACTTTGACCTTCCTCCTCCCGATGAGAGCGATTATCTCGTCAAACCCGTCACCGTCTGTATCCCCGGAGGAAAGGTCGTTCACCTGCCTGCGGGTATTGATTGTATCCTCTTCACTTCCGTCCAACGCCGAGATCATTATATCATGTCCGGGTAACCCCGTTGCTATGGAATCGGGCATCCCGATCTCATGGTAGATACCGGTCAGATGTACAGTCCTGCCGGACTGGAGATTAAAATCCCGGTCAGGTGGTTTTACAAGCCCGGTAAGGTGAGAAAAACTCAGGTGGTAATTGCCCGGAGGGATGGTATCGTTTTTCCAGTATAACCCTGACCCGGAATAGCTGACTTCTCCTGCTACCGTGAATGCAGCGTCTTTCACGTTGCTCTCTATAATAAGAGTGCCTGCCTCAATGACATGGAGCGATATCCAAACAGTCGCAGGGCTCCCCTTGATATCACCGGCATCAATATTAACCGATCCTTCATAATCACCTGTCGGGAAATCCCGGACAGGATCACTCAGTGATAGTGTGATATCTGAAGGTGTTCGTCCGGAGGTCTTTGAGAGAGCAAGCCACTCCTGGTCAGCTGATGCATCCCAGTCTGCCTCAGCCCCTGAAGATGTAATAAGGATGCCGCCGGATGGAAGAGTGTCGCGGCCTTTCTGATAGGTGAAATCCATTCTTGCCGGCGTTACGGAGAGTTCACTGAGTGGTTCAAGGTGAAGGGTTACGGCAACAATGGACTCCGTGCCGTCCAGGGTTCTGAGGATAAGATTCCCCGTATAGTCACCGGAACCGAGTCCCGCAGGGTCCGCCGTTACATTCAATATGGAAGGAACTGTTCCTGACGAAGGTGTTGAAGAGAGCCAGGAAGCAGTGGACTCAGCCTGGAAGGTTGCACCGGAAGTGCCGTTTACTGTTGTCTCTCCTGATATAGGGTCTCCACCGGTAAATCCGCTGAATTCGAAGATCGCCGGCTCGGGGGTTATGCTTACAGACTCACTTGTCCCGAGAACCTGTATTCTCATGTTGTTGGAGTCGCTCACAAAGAACTTTCCAGCCCGGTCGGCGCATATATCAAGGGGTATCCTGAATTCCTTTTCACCCCTCCCGTATTCACCGGTGTAGCCGATGAAGTTTCCAGCAAGGTCAAAGGCGGCGATCAGACTGTGGTACGCATCGGTTATATAGATCATCCCATCGCTTAAGACCAGTCCCTGGGACCTAATAAGTTTCCCGTCTGTTGAGATATCCCTGATATGTATTCCCTCCGGACTGAAGACCCTGACAACCGGGGTGGCATTGTCGGTAATGTAAAGGTTGCCCGTTTCCTCATCAACGGCAATACCTGCGGGAAAGGAGAGGATGCCCTTTCCAAGGGATCTGACAAAGGAACCGTCTCCGTTATATACCCTTACCTCTCCCCCCAGACTGTCCGTGATATAGACCATGCCTCCATGGGTGACGATATCCGAAGGAAAGACGAACTCACCATCACCGGCCCCAAGGCTGTAAAGGTGCTCTCCTGTTCGGTCAAAGACTCCCACACTCCCTCGATCCTTTTCCCCGATGTAAATCAGGTTTTCCGAGGCACCTACCGAAAGGGGTTTCCTGAGGCCGGCAATGGTGGTAAGAAGGATACCGTTGTTTGAATAGATCTCTATAGTCCCTGTCCCGGGACGGGCTACAAGGACCTCACCGGAAGGGGTGCATTCTATCCTTGCCGGAGGGGCTGTTTCACCAAGGGCGGTCTCGCCAAGGTACTCAAGACTCGATGTCCCGCCTCCGGTATCACCACCACCTCCCCCGAAATCAAGCCCCATCCCTGAGGCTGCCAAGGGGAGGAACAAGGTGATCACCCC
>WFTX01000114.1 GCA_015485235.1 Nitrospirota bacterium
CGGGATGTCTATCTGGGTACCCATTCTCAGTTTTCTCCTGTGGATCCTCTCCCCGATCATCCAGAGGTACTGGGAGAAGGTGCCCACCGGGCAGATCCATCCGCAAAACCCCTTCTTGGCGGTCAGAGATACCACCACCGCGGCAACAAAGATGAACATTGCAGCAGGGTGGATCGGCTCAACAATACCGGTGAGGAGAAAATACTTCAGGGACATGAACCCTGCGATAGGGAGGAAACCATCCACAGAGGCCGGTCTCGGAACAAAGGGATGCCCCGGGCTCTCAAAGTGCTGAACAAACTGGAAGAACCTGTACCCGGCATAGACACTGAAGAGGAAGAACCATAGCTGGACAGCGTACCGGACTTTCCTCAGATATGCCCTTTTTGCCTGTTCCATGCCTTTATTCTGTAACATCAATAAGATTCAGGTATATGACATAAATCATACAACTGCCATCCTGCGGGGTGTAGAATATACCTGAAGGCTGATACATTCGACGTTCTGAATAACCAATACACTAATACACCAATATACCAGCTATCAATGAAAACAAACATAGTAGAGACGGGGATAGTGATTGAAAAGGACGGCTCCACGGCAAGGGTGCTCCTTGGCAAGGGGCAGTCCTGCAAGGGCTGCGGCATGGCCAAGATGGGGCTATGCCGGCCCGGTGGAGCCAACATGATCTTTACAGTGGAAGACAACCCCGAGGCCCGGGTTGGAGACAGGGTGATCCTCGGTCTCAGGAAGGATGTACACAGGAAGGGCTACTTCATAGCCTACATCCTTCCACTGATAGCATTCGTGATCAGTGCCCTTGCAGGATACATGATCTCCTTCCATACCGGCATTCAGGGGCTTGAGGTAATAACCGGCTTTATCGGACTCGCCCTGTCCATCCTTTACTCCCTGAAGAGGCTCCGGAATATGGACCGGACCGAAAGAATGCACATCAGGCAGGTATTGAGGGAATCAATGCAGTCAGAAGAGGCCGGACTGTCTCCGGAAGGGATTGATTATTTTGAACATGTACAGCGAGAGCAGAGCATGCCTTTGACCGATCTTGGCAAGCGAATCTGATATTCAGCGCTCTCCCCGGATACCTATCAGATAGGCCATGGAGGTTTTTACCTGACGGACTCCGGGTTTCTGCAACATCAAGGTCAATTTCCGGCCTTCCATGCTAAAATAGAGCAATGAAAGGGGCAAGCCGGTTCCTGAACACATTAAGCGGACGGATCGTTATTGTCTGTTCCGCGGCACTCCTTATCACCTTCTCAGCAACCTTTTATGTATTCGAAAGGGCCCATGAAAGGCTCCTCTTCCAGCAGGTGGAATCCCAGGCCCGGATCCTCTTCAAACAGATCGTCCTCACAAGGCGATGGATAGCGGATCACGGGGGGATATTCGTGGAAAAACTTCCCTGGGTGAAGAAAAACCCCTTTCTGAAAGAACCTGAGATCACGGATATGACAGGCAGGAGGCTCATAAAGGAAAACCCGGCCTATGTAACGAGGCAGCTCTCGGAATACTCGAAAAAGGAGGGGCTTTACTGGTTCCACATAACAAGCCTCAGGCTGGTAAACCCTTCAAACAAACCCGATGCCTTTGAGAGAAGGGCCCTCCTCCGGTTCGAGAAAGAGGGCCTTGAGGAACTCTCCACCATTGAAAAGAGAGGAAGGAACAGGCTCTACCGGTATATCGCCCCGCTTTATGTGGAGCCCTCCTGTCTTGAGTGCCACAGGGATTACCGGATAGGAGATGTGAGGGGGGCGATCAGTGTGACCATCCCCGTCGACGCTCTGTTCAGTGATATATCCCGTAACCGCCTGACTCTTGCTGCTGTTGCACTGTCTGTCTCCATTCTGCTGCTCTCCTTCCTTTACCTCTCTTTGAAAAGCCTCGTAATAAGACCCATCACACGGCTCAGGGAGACAATGGAGGGCTACCAGAAGGGAGAACCCCTTGATCCAGGCAAACCAGTCACCGAGGAACTGGCAGGACTTTACAGCACTTTCTCAGGTCTGATCGAGACGATCAGCAGATACCATGACTCCCTCGAGGATGAGGTCCGGAAGGCAACGGAAGAACTGAGGTCCACAAACCAGAAACTCCTTGAGGTAAGCCGGCAGTACAGGGAGCTGAGTGCAAGAAAGTCCGACTTCATCTCTTCCATCTCCCACGAACTCAGGACACCGCTTACATCAATCAAGGGATCAATCAGTTACATTGAGCAGAGACTCAGGACCATGAACCGGGAGTGTGCCCAGAGTTGCGATATAGAGGATATAATATCCTTCATGGAGATAATATCCTCCAATGCCGACAGGCTTGCAAGGATGGTCTCGGAGACACTGGACCTTGAGAAGATAGAGAGCGGAAGGATGGAAATCCATCTGGAACTCATCCATCTCGACCGGCTGATCAGGGAGGTTACCCTTGAGATCGTTCCCCTCCTGGAAGACAAAAAGCTTGCACTGAAAACCAGCATAGAGGAAAACCTCTCCGTCCGGGCTGATGAAGACAGGATCAGCCAGGTCCTGCTGAACCTCCTGAACAATGCGATCCAGCATTCCCCTGAAAACGAGGAGATCACCATAGAGGCATACATGACAGGTGACTGGGTTGCAGTCAGGATAATAGACAGAGGCCCGGGTGTTCCTGCTGAGATTCAGGAAAGGATCTTCGAACGCTTCTACAGGGAGAGAAAGGGAGGCACCGGCCTCGGCCTCGCCATATCAAAGGGGATAATCGAGGCCCATGGCGGCGAAATCGGGGTTATAAGCAGCCCCGGCGACCGTGGTAGTATATTCTACTTCAAGATACCTGCTTACAGGGAAGGAGGAGAGCATGCCACTGATTCTGTTAGTCGATGATGATCCTGATATACTGAAGGTACTCAGGGCAAACCTCCAGGTAGCAGGCTTCGATGTTGAGACCGGCCTAAACTGTGCCGAGGCAGGAGAGATTATCGAAAGCAACCAGCCTGACCTCCTCGTCCTTGACCTCATGCTCCCTGACTGTGACGGAGTGGAGTTCTGCCGTAACCTGAGGGAGAGTGGAATGGACTTCCCCATAATCATGCTCACCGCACGGGACGGGGTTTCCGACAGGGTCCTCGGCCTTGAGAGCGGGGCTGATGATTATGTTGTCAAGCCCTTCGAGGCGGTGGAACTGATCGCCAGGATCAGGGCATGCCTCAGAAGGCGGTCACCTTCAAAGGATGAATGCCTTGAGGCAGGTGAGGTCTCGGTGGACATCACCCGGAGGCGTGTGACCGTCCGGGGGAAAGAGATAGATCTCACCCCCAAGGAGTTTGACCTCCTCTGTCTCTTTATCAGAAACGGGGAAAAGGTGCTTACAAGGGACTTCATAAGGAAGTCCCTCTGGAAGGACTCCCGGCGCCTCTACTCCTGGTCAAGAGTCATAGATGTCCATGTCCAGCACCTGAGGGCCAAGATAGAAAGGGACCCCGGAGAGCCTGAATACATACTCACCGTCCCGGGAGTGGGTTACAGGTTCGTCTCACAAGGCCGGAAAGAGGCCTGATTTCAGCTTTAAAACAAAGATGACCATTGGTAATTAGTTATTGGTATACTGGTTATCAGG
>WFTX01000115.1 GCA_015485235.1 Nitrospirota bacterium
GTTGTACTGACCCTCCTGGGCGGCATTATCGGGACAATAGTCGGGATAGCAAGTGTGAAGGTTGTTTCCCTCATGGCAGGATGGGAAACAGCGATAACCCTTTGGGCGGTTTTTCTCCCCCTGTCCATGGCAATCACAGTCGGTATTATTTCGGGTCTGTTTCCTGCCATTCAGGCCTCCCGCCTGGACCCTGTTGTTGCGCTCAAGCATGAGTAGAACCACAAAAAACCTTTTCTCCGCCTGCCACACAAATAACCGTGCTTGGGGTATAATATTCTTCACTCAACAGGAGAATCAACCTGTTCCAGAAAAGGGCTTCTTTCACCCTGAAGATTAATCCAGCACTGGAGGAAAACTGATGAAAGAAAATGTGGATATCCTTGTAAAAGGCGAGGTGATACTCACGATGTCCGACGGGACGGCTCCCATCCCGTCAGGGGCTGTTGCGATCAGGGGTGAAAGAATTACCGATATAGGAACCTCAGAGGATCTGGAAAGCAGGTACTCGGCCCGGACAGTCATCGGGGGAAGTGGCATGGCAATTCTTCCAGGATTCATAAACACCCACACCCATGCCGCCATGGTATATTTCAGGGGTATGGCCGATGACCTTCCCCTGAAGGTCTGGCTGGAAGAGCATATCTGGCCCGCCGAGGCCCGGTGGCTCGGTAAGGAGTTCGTTCGGGATGCAACAACTCTCGCCTGCCTTGAGATGCTCAGGGCTGGAGTAACCCTGTATAACGACATGTACTTCTACGAGGATGCCTCTGCAGAGGCGATCAGGGATGCAGGCATCAGGGCCGTGCTCGGGGCGGGGATACTCGATTTTCCCACATCCTCTGGAAAGGATGCCGATGAATATCTCAAGAAGGCAGAGATATTCATAAATGACTGGAGGGATAATGACCTCGTAGTTCCTTCAGTCGCACCTCATGCCCCCTATACCTGCTCACCTGAAACATACAGAAAGGCCATCAGCCTGGCCGAAAGGTATGACCTCCCTGTCCATACCCATCTGAGCGAGACAAAGTGGGAGGTGGAGGAGATCAGAAAGCAATATGGCAGAACCCCCATCGCCCTCCTTGAATCAGAGGGACTCCTCACCGAAAGGATGATTGCAGCCCATGTGGTCTGGCCCACTGCCGAAGAGATAGGCATACTCGCCGAAAGGGGAGTAAGTGTATCACACTGCATTGAGAGCAACCTGAAACTGGCCTCAGGCATTGCACCTGTCCCCGCCATGCTTGAACAGGGTGTGCGGGTCACCTTCGGGACTGATGGTGCGGCAAGCAACAACAACCTCGACATCCATGGAGAGATGGCAACGGCTGCAAAGGTGCATAAAGCGGTAACAGGAGACCCCACTGCACTTGATGCAAGGACCGTTCTCCTGATGGCGACCCGTTACGGGGCCGAGGCACTCGGGATGGGTGATAAACTTGGGACCATTGAGAAGGGAAAGCTTGCTGATATGATACTTATCGATCTCCGCAAACCCCACCTTTCTCCCCTGTACGATATCCATTCCCAGATCGTCTATGCCGCATCTGCAAGTGACGTAGACACAGTGATAGTAAACGGAGAGATCCTTCTGAAGGGCGGGAATCACCAGAGGCTCTCGGGGGAAGAGGTGATGGAGAGAGCGGATTACTGGAAGCAACGGATAGTCTTAGGGGATCAGTCCTAAGCCTGATCCCCTGTTGAAGGAGGGTGTCTGCCGGGACTATCTCTTCAGATTCACCAGTTCCTGAAGCAGATCGTCCGTTGTTGTGATAATCCTTGAGTTGGCCTGAAAACCCCTCTGGGAGGAGATCATCCTTATGAACTCCTCTGCAAGGTCAACATTGCTCAGCTCAAGGGTATTACTGAGCACCCTGCCGAGCCCTCCCGATCCTGCAGCGCTTACAATAGGCTGGCCCGAGTTATAGGACTGGGCATAGAGGTTCCCGCCCAGTTTTGTAAGTTCCGTGGGGGCTACAAACTTTGCAAGGGCGACCCTTCCGATCACCCTGGTCTGCCCGTTGGTGAAGATCCCCGTTATCGTTCCGTCCTGTTCGATATTCAGGTTCTTGAGTGATCCCGATGCATAACCGTCCTGGATAAGATCCATTACGGCAAACTCTGAGGCAAACTGGGTGGTCCCGTCAAGCCCTGTGCCTGCCGGCGTCTCACCCGTTCCTGTCCCGTAATTGAAAGTCACATTCTGGGGAGAGGTTACGGCTGTGCCGAAGTTGAAGCTTATAGCTGTAGCCGAGTTGTCATCCACCAGTTCACCGTCTGTCCCGAATGTGATGCTCTGGGTTCCCGCATCCAGGTACTGGCCTGGATTGGCCGGATCTTCAAATACATAGTGGACATCCCAGGCATTATCGGCGGTTTTCACATAGTAGGCGGTAATATCGTGGGCCGCACCCTGGGAGTCGTAGATGGTCAACTGCGTGGAGTAACTGAAATTGGCCGGGTCGTCATTGGTACCGTCTCCGTTTCCGTCAAGGGTGAATCCTGCTGTTACGATCGGCGCCCTTGCATCAAGGTTGATCGTAAGGTTCACCTTGCTGGTAGCATTTGCGGCTGAAGCCTGTGAGCTCACCGTGATATCCCCTATGGTCCCTGTAATGTTTCCGGAGGCATCAGCCACATATCCCTGAAGCGCAAGACCATCGGGGTTCACGATTTTTCCCTCATCGTTGAGTGTGAACTGGCCCGCCCTTGTGTAATACCGACCGAGGCCGTCACTCACGATGAAGAATCCGTCACCGTCTATGGCCATGTCAAGCCCGCTGGCCGTAGTTTCGAAGGACCCCTGGGTAAAGAGGGGCGAGACATCTGTTACCAGGACACCCCGCCCAACCTGCGAGTCCCCTGCCACACCGGTTATGGTCTGACTCAGTACATCCCCGAATGATACCCTGCTTGCCTTGAACCCAACGGTATTCATGTTAGCCACATTGTCCCCTATCACAGACAGGGAAAGCCCGTTTGCATTCAGACCGCTTATCGCCGAATAAAGAGCCGTTAACATAACTACACACCTCCTTCTCTGATCTCCTTTATCTCTCCGAGGGAAACCCTCTCACCGTTTTCAAGCAGGAGATAGGTAATGCTGTTTTCAAAGACTACTCCGGTAACTCTTGCAGTTGTCTCTGTCGTGACTGGTACGGAATTACCGTCAGCATCCGCTGCCTGGAATTCCACTGTGTATATACCATCAGGAAGGGAATTCCCGGCATCATCCTTGCCGTCCCAGAGGAAGCTTCCCCGCCCTGCACCTGCCGAACCGAGGTTTAACATTCGGACCCTCGCACCTGTCCTGTCGTATATGTTGAGAGAGAGAGTCTGGACGGGTAAAGGAACCTCATAGTTTATTGTTACAGGCTGGCCGTTCAGTTGTATATTCCCACCATCAACGGATACTGCCCTGCCTATCAGCCCTGTTGCAAGAGCATTGTTCAATGATTTCTGATAAGAGAGAATCCCTGAAAGATTTTCATTAATGTTCATAAGCTGCTCCAGGGAACTGAACTGTGCAAGTTGTGTGGTGAACTCTGTACTTTTAAGTGGATTGAGTGGATCCTGGAACCTCAACTGTGTGGTAAAGAGCCTCAGAAACTCCTCCTTTCCTACCGTCCCGTTCACTCCTGTCATTCCCTGCCTCCTTTCTTCTAAACCCTTATACTCAATATCCCGGTAGCCACCCCAGGGACTGGCTGACCTAACCGTTTCGATGCCTGAACTTCACCCCTCTCAGCCCTATATCCTCCACTGCCTTCGTCTCTGAGGTGAAAAGAGAAAGACCCTGATGTCCATCCCTCATCCGAAAGGCTTGCAAAAAGCTGGGAAATATTTTCCTGTATTTCTATGAGGCTCTGGATCTTCTCCACACCTATATGGGCATTAAGGTGTCCGTCTTTCATCCTCACCGAGAGGTCTATCCTTCCGAGTCCTTCCGGCTCTATCCTGACCTCAACCCTCTCAGGAGCCACCTTCACCGTCCTTGGCAGAGGGATTCCGTCCCCGTCATCTCCACTTGCAGGCTCTGACTGCTGGTGTGTGTTCTGGATCACCTTCCCCTGATCAGTTCTCTCGTGATGCCCGGTTGTATCCTCAACCCCATCTCCAGAAAAAGGCTGATCATCCGGCATTTTTCCATGTCTTAAACTCATCTCCTCTTCCTGTGTCTGGCCGGAGCCGTCAGGGATTAGATCAAAAGCGAGATCGTCGGTCTCATCCGGAAGGATCACAGACTCCATACTGTCCTGCTTCAGAACCGTCTGGAACTTGACAGAATCAGACAGAGGCAAATCTTCCTCCAGTGACTGAATGGTAAATTCTCTTTCGGCGGAGCAAACCTGAGGACGGCTGGCATTAAACATTCCGCCCGAAGGTGGCAGTTCCTTCTGAACCGCCACTGAGGGTTTTTCTTCGGCCATCTCCCCATCCTCTGCCAGAACTCCGCCCTCTCTGGCACCTTTCAGGTATACTTCAGTTTTATCGCTCATTCCACGGGTCAAGCCTTTCCCTGCATCTGTTACAGGACCTGCATCATACTGTACAGAAGTCTTACCATCCGGGATGAATCCCAGGAAGGCAGAAAGCCCGACCTTCTCCAGGACAACTTCTCCCTTTGATCCCCCTTCATCCTTCCCTGCGGCTTCTCCCGTCTCCCCAGGCAGACCTTCAACCCCAACCGGCAGGGAGGATACATCTGATGAAAGTAAAGAGATGAACGGAGGGAAAACAACCCCCCTTCCATCAGTTGCATCAAGGGATAAAATGCCTCCCAGGGTCTTCTTCCCTGAACCTGCCTGAGATTGCAGGCCAGCCATCTGCTGTCCGGACTGTGGAGCCTGGAGGAGAAATCCGGCACTCCCGCCGAAGATATCAAGATTCATGTCCATCTCCTGAACTGTTCATCTTTCTCATGTTCTCTGTAAATCAAGAAGCGTGCCAGAGAGGGATATCAAAAAGAAGGACCATGCCACCTCCAGCAGGCAGGTGGAAACAGCCCCTCCCATCCTGCCGGCTCAGTCTTCAGAAAATGAGAAGAAGTCAAATATCTCTGTTTTACAAAGGGTTATAAGCCAATGGAGTCATCCCTTGACTCAAAGGTCATCTGAATTGTTTCAAGTGCAGACGGGAGAAGGTGTTTCTCAATTGCTTTACTGTTTGGCAGGACCTTAAAGGAGGATGAACAATCTGCCATAGGGGAGGAAAAATCTTCCTATCTGTTTATCTTTTCTGCCAGGCCCTGAAGGCCCATTATCCGGGTGATGCGGGTGGTATAATCGGCTGCCTTACGGGGGTCCATCTCGGAAAGGATCTTTGCCGCCTTTCTTGCCTTCATCCCTCCGAGTATCTTCACCGCCATCCCGGGGTCCATCTCCTCTATCCTCAGGGCGGCCTCGGCTGGGTCCATCTTCTCATAAGCCTCAACTACCTTACCGATCCGCCTTTTTTTCTCCTTCTCAATCTGTTTCAGTATATCCTCCATCTCCTGGAGAATCTGCTCGTATCGTCTGACCTTCTTTTCAACAAGGCTCTGAAGGCGCTTCAGTTCCTCCTCCTTGCTGTTCAGGAGATCCTCTCTTCTGTCCAGTTCGGCTTTTTTTGTCTGGAGATAATGTGCAAGGTCCTCCCCGCCTGATGCAAGGCATGGAAAGAAAAATACAGCAATGACCAGGATTGAAAGCATCCTTCTCATCGCAGGTACCTCTGAGCGGATATGAAATCCATCTCCTTCTGTTCCCTCCTTGTGCTCATTTTCCTGACCTCTGCAATGTGACGTTCCATCAGTTTTTCAACAACCATCTTTTCCTTGTAGATGGAGAGGAGTTTCTCCTTCTTCCCCCGGAGTTCCTCGAGCCTGTTCATGATGGATTCCCGTTCCTTCCTCATCCGCCCGTTCATCCCCTCAAGATAGGTATGGAAACTCTTGATACATTCAGGGCTCATGGCCTCGTCCTGATGATGCCTCCGGAACTGTTCGATATGTACCATGAAGTCGGCCTCCAGCGTCCTGAGTCTCTCCTCATGGTCGTTTATGACCTTCTGTATCCTGGATATCTCCGTTTCAAGCTCCTCCCTGTGCCACTCCTTCAACTGAAGAAAGCTGTTGAGTGCATTTATTCTACTGTCTCTTTCACCACCTGTCTGTTTAAGAATATCCATCTTTTCCTCCATTTCTCATTCACCTCAGACTCTCATCAAAGAGCATATAGAGACCGTGGATGCTGTCTGCAAGGTCCATCCTCTCGTTTATGCCCTGACGGAGATATTCCCTGAGCTTATCTATCATTGCTATGGCGTAGTCTATTTCGATATTGGTTCCACTCTGGTAGGCACCGATATTTATCATGTCCTCATATTTCCTGTAAGTGGAAAGGACCTCGAGAAAACGGAGTGCCTTCTCCTTGTGACCTTCATCCACTATATCCAGCATGAGTCTGCTTACACTCCTCATCACATCGATCGCCGGGTAGTGCCCCTGCATCGCAAGTTCCCTTGAGAGGACGATATGGCCGTCAAGAACCGACATGGCTGCATCTGCAATGGGATCAGAGAGATCATCGCCCTCGACAAGGACCGTATAAAGACCGGTGATACTCCCGCTGCCCCTGCCCTTCCCAACCCGTTCAAGCAGTTTCGGAAGGAGTGTGAATACCGACGGTGTATATCCCTTGGTAGTGGGAGGCTCTCCTGTGGCAAGCCCAACCTCTCTCTGGGCCATGGAGACACGGGTCAGTGAGTCCATCATCAGGAGGACGTCCCGTCCCATCTCTCTGAAGTACTCGGCGATTGATGTAGCGGTAAAGGCAGCTCTCACCTTGGCAAGGGGAGGTTCAGGGGAGGTACATACCACAACAACAGACTTTCTGAGACCCTCATCGCCGAGGTCCCGCTCAATAAACTCCCTCACTTCCCGGCTTCTCTCTCCTATCAGGGCTATCACATTCACATCGGCCTCGGTATAACGGGCGATCATCCCCAGGAGGACGCTCTTCCCAACACCTGTCCCTGCAAGAATACCGAGCCTCTGTCCCTTCCCACAGGTCAGAAGCCCGTTTATCGCCCTTATCCCGAGGTCTATGGGTTCCGTTATCCTGTCCCTTTCAAGGGGGTTGAGCGGCCTGCCGGTAAGGGGGTAGGGCTCACCCGTAACCGGCCCTTTTCCGTCAATAGGAATACCCATTGCATCAACAACCCTGCCTACCAATTCTGGCGATACCCTCACATGCAGGTTCTTCCCCATTGGATAGACCCTGCTCCCGGGCCTTATTCCCTCGATATCATCTATCGCCATCATCAGTGCGCGACCATCCTTGAACCCTACCACTTCGGCATTAACCGGCCTGCCATCATCGGAGTAAATCCTGCAGGCCTCGCCTACACTCACCCTCATCCCCGTGGCCTTCAGGATTATGCCGGTAATCTCCACAACCATCCCGTAAACCCTGAGAGGATCGATCCGCTCTATCTCCTTAATCAAGGGCTCAATGGTGAGAATCTCTTCCATTCCTTCCCAGCTCCTCGAGCAGATTTTCCATCTGGCCTTCATAATCCGTAAGCACTACTTCCTCAGGCCCCTTTACCACAGGTCCTGCTGGAGAGACAGACGGATCGACCTCTATCTTTATATCATTGTGGATCGTTCTTATCTCCTCACTGTGCTTCTCAATCAACCCGGCAAGCATCGGGTGAACCCTGATCGTTACGGTGCCTGACCTTTCCAGTTTGACTATCGCCTCCTTTATAAGGTGCATCAGGTGTTCGGGATGATCCCTGAGTTCATCCCGGAGTATCCTCTTTGCAACCGCCACACCCAGATCAAACACCCTGGGACTCAGCTCATCAACCAGTCTGGACCTGAATTCCTCCAGCCCCCGCAACGCCTCCTCAAGCCCCCTGACCAGGAGTTCCGCCTTCTTCTCTCCTACTTCAAAACCAGCCTTCTCCCCTGCCTGGAAGCCCTTTTCATAGGCCTCCCTTTCTATCTCCTCAAGAGAAAGAGCGGACCTGTCAGCATGGAAGGACGCTCTGAGGTCCTCAGTCCCCTCGAGAAGGGGCATCCCGTATTCGGAAACAGGGATTTCCTTCAGGATCTTCGCCTTAGACAATCAGTTCCTCCCCTCCCTTGCTTGCTATGATTATCTTCCCTTCCTCTTCCAGCCTCCTTGCCACCTTTACGATATTCTTCTGAGCGGTCTCCACGTCTGTAACCCTTACAGGCCCCATCGTCTCCATCTCCTCCTTCAGGATCTGGACGGCCCTCTGTGACATGTTCCTGAAAATCTTTTCCTTCAACTGATCAGTGGCCGTCTTGAGAGCCAGAGCGAGATCGGACGTGCTGATCTCCTTCAGGATGGACTGTATTGCCCTGTCATCGAGATCAACGAGGTCTTCGAAGACGAACATCAGGGATCTGATGGCCTCTGCAACTGACGGCTCGGCCTCCTCAATCAACTCCAGGATAGTCTGTTCCGTATCCTTGGCTGCATTGTTGAGGATGTCGGCGACAGTCTGAACCCCCTTGACCTTGTGTCCCTGATGCTCGGTTATATTGAGTTGGGTTTTCAGAACCACTTCAAGCTCCTTCAGGGCATCCTCTGTTATCCGTTCCAGGTTTGCTATCCTGATAGCCACATCTCCCTTTATCTCATCAGGCAGGATTGAGATGATCTCCGCCGCTTTCTTTGGATCAAGGAGCGAGAGCATCAGTGCAGCGGTCTGGGGGTGCTCGCCTGAAAGGAAGTTGGCCATGACCTTTGAATCCACGGCATTGAGCTTGTCAAAGGTGGTAGCCTGCTTCGAGGCCTCAAGGAGCTTCCTTGCATCCTTCTCACCAAGCCCCTTCTTCAGAACCCTCTGGACATATTCCCTTCCTCCGATCATCAGGATGTCTTCGGATATCTTCTTCTTAACCTCATCAAGAACGGCATCAATCTCAACCCGGCTCAGTGTCTTCACCTCTGTCATAACCGTAGTCACATTCTTGATCACATCCTTTTCAAGCATCTTCATTATATTGGCCGCTGTCTCCTCTCCTATGTAGCCTAAGAGGATTGCCGCCTTCTCCCTTCCCGATATGGCAAGACTGGAATCGTTCACGACTCCTCCTCAACCCATTGTTTTATCAGAAACGCCGCCTGCTCCGGATTGTTCTTTGCCCACTCGACAATCTCATCTTTCCGCTCAATCTCCTTCGGCCTCACTGCAGCCCCTATCTCCTGTGTGAGTGACTGGCCTCCTCCCATTGGCATGGCTCTTTTGGGTGGTTTCATGCTCAACTGTTTCATAAGCGGCTTTACAAGAAAGAGAAAGACCAGAAATGAAAGAACCAGAATGGTCCCATACCGTACAGCAGGCAGTATATACCTCTGGTAATCGAATCCCTTTCTGGCCTCGGCCATCGGTTCTTCCTGCTGGCTGAAGGGAAGACTTATCACCTGAACGGCATCACCACGCTCGGCTGAAAAGCCCACGGCCCTTTTTACTATCTCCTCATACTGTCTGAGTTCTTCCTCTGTCCTGGGCTGAAACACCGATTCGCCTGTCTTTTCATCCTTGCTGTATCTGCCGTCAACAAGGACTGCCAGACTGAGCCGTTTAAGCGTACCCGTGGGCCGGACGACATGGCTGACAATCTTGCTTATCTCGTAATTCAGGGTCTCTGTCTTTTTTCTGAGCCCCTCTTCCGAGGTCCTTCTTCCTCTGGACCTTCTCTTTGGCAGATTGGACTGCACTCCGGGAACACCGGCTGTGCCGGCTACCAACTTCTGCTCCACCGTCTTCTGCTCGCTTCTTACGACCTGTCCGTCAGGATCATACTGCTCAACGGTCTCTTCCTTACGGGTAAAGTCCACGGTCACACTTGCCCTGGCCCTCACCTTATCCTTGCCCACGACAGGCTCAAGAATACTCACCACCCTCCGCTCTATATCCTTTTCAAGATTCCGCTGATATTCAATCTGGCTGTTACTGAGCGATGCAACCTCATCAGCCGGAGAAGTAAGCACATTGCCCCTCTGGTCCACTACCGTTACATTATCTATCGTCAACCCTTCTACACTGCTTGAGACAAGATGGACAATCCCCTGCACCTGGGTCCTCGAGAGCCTCACGCCGGGTCTCAGTTTAAGAAGCACCGATGCCTTCGGGTGATCTTCTGAATCTGAGAATATGGACTTTTCGGGAATCGAGAGATGTATACGGCAGTCCGCTACCTCCTGGAGAGACCTTATGGTCCTGGCAAGTTCTCCCTGAAGAGCCCTTCTGTAATTCACCTTCTGGACAAAATCGGTTGTACCAAGGCCCGTCCTGTCGAATATCTCGTAGCCTATACCCCCGCCCTGAGGAAGGCCCATCCCTGCAAGTTGTAACCTTAGTTCATAAACCCGGTCCGCTGGAACGAGTATCCCCCGGGATGTTGCCTTGTAGGGAACCTTCATCTCCCCGAGTTTCTGGATTATCATCCCGGCGTCTTCAGTCTGGAGGTTTGAAAAGAGGACCTGGTAATCCGGGGCGGAGGCCCAGGAAAAGAGCATGATTATGGAGGCAAAGGAGAGGATGAGAAGCACCGAAGCAATGAGCTTCCTTCTAGAATCCCACTGCCGTACCTGTTCTATGATATTTGCCAGTCCCATCAGACCTGCATCCTTATGATATCCTCATAGGCCCTTACGAGTTTATTCCTCACCTCGACCATGGTCTGGAAGGAAATCTCCGCCTTCTGCATGGAAACCATGGCCTGTACCACATCCCCTCCACCACCGGTGAGTGCCTTCAAGGCCTCCTCTGCCTCTTTCTGGAGGGCATTAACCCTGCCTATAGTCTCGTCAAGGAGCCTGTCAAAACCGTCTCCCCCGGATTCAGGGGAAGCAATGCTCTTACCTCCAAGGCCCTCTTTCTCCCCAATTCCTCCAAGGATTTTCCCGTTTATCGGATCCATCGCCATGGTCTCACCTCCGATTTCAGCCCTGTTTCAGACAGCCCTGGCATCAGGTTATCATCTCCCGATTTCCAGAGCCTTCTGATAGAGTGTTCTGGTTATATTAAAGGCATTAACATTCGCCTCATACGCCCTTGTTGCAAGCATCATGTTCACCATTTCTTCAATCAGGTCTATGTTCGGCATAAGGACATAACCGTTTTCATCGGCATCGGGATGCCCTGGATCATAAACCGCCCGTGGAGGTCTCTGGTCCTCTACAACATCCTGAAGCCTCACACCTTCAAGCCCCTCTGTCTCATCTATCAGTACCGTCTCGAAAACCACATCCCTTCTCCTGTAAGGGCCTCCCTCCGGTGTCCTGGTGGTGTTTATATTGGCCAGATTGGAGGCGATGGTATCGATCCTCCTCTTCTGTGCAGCCATGCCTGAGGCACTCACATCAAAGGATCTGAAAATATCCATTCCTTACCTCCCGTTCAAGAGTGTCTTGTACATCTTGAATCTCTCGTTCATCAACCTTATGGCCGCTTGAGTCAGCAGGGCGTTTTCCGTGATCTTCGCCATCTCCAGATCCTCCTCTACATCATTGCCATCAAGCCATGGATCCTTGTTTCTCGGTTGCACTTCCGGCACCCCACCAGCCTCAAGGGCCCTGAGATGGAGGGGAGAGGTCTTCCGGAGATTGATAATCTCATCTCTCACAAGGGATTCAAAGGATATGTCCTTGGCCCTGTATCCAGGGGTATCCGAGTTCGCAAGGTTCCCAAGGAGGACCTTGTGCCTCTTCATCGTGAAGTTAAGAATACCCTGGAGCCTGTTTATGAAACTGTCCATCCCTGCCTCCTTCACTCAGTCTTAAAGGTATTTGACTTTCTGTTTCCAGACAAGATTTACAAATTCCGTGCCAGAGAAGAGATCCACTTCCCGGGCATCCTTGCCAGGACTCCGTTTAAAGCCCGGCATTACTTCCCTGTCATCAGGCGACCTGTGTCTCAAGCCTGTATTCATTGAGTTTGTTCCTGAGTGTCCTCACACTTATCCCAAGAGACTCTGCAGCCCTCGTCCTGTTTCCACCCGTCATCCTGAGGGTCCTGATGATGAGTTCTTTCTCCATCTCCCGTATCGTCTTTATGACGGTATCGGATCTTTGACACTTCTCTGTCTTGAGGTCTCCCACCTCTATATATTCCCCTTTCCCGAGGAGGACCGCCCTCTGGATGAGATTGTCCAGTTCCCTTACATTTCCACGCCAGTAAAGAGACTGGAGATAATGAAGCGCCTCCTCTGTAAATCCTGCAACCCTCTTCCGGTATCTCGATGCATAACGGTTCAGGAAGTGCTCCGCCAGAAGGGGTATGTCTGCAGGCCTTTCCCGGAGGGGTGGTATCGCCAACGGGATCACACTCAATCTGTAATAAAGGTCTTCCCGGAAGTTGCCCTTTTCTACCTCTTTGGCAAGATCCCTGTTTGTCGTGGCTATCACCCTTATATCAACAGTGATTGGCCGTCTGCTGCCGATCCGGTCTATCTCCTTTTCCTGGAGCACCCTCAGCAGTTTCGCCTGAAGCGGCATGGCCATCTCTCCTATCTCATCAAGGAGCAGAGTCCCGCCATGGGCAAGCTCGAATCTTCCCGCCTTTTTCTCATTCGCCCCTGTAAAGGCACCCTTTTCATAGCCGAAGAGCTCGGCCTCCAGAAGGTTTTCAGGTATGGCTGCACAGTTTACCGCAACGAATCTTCTACCAGCCCTCTGGCTGTTGTTATGTATGAACCGCGCCAGGAGTTCCTTCCCGGTCCCACTTTCACCTGTAATCAGCACAGTGCTGTCCGAGGAGGCTACCTCCCTGGCAAGCCTGAGAAGTTCCTTCATCCCTGGATCCTCAGTCAGCAGATCGCCCTTTGAGACAGCACCCCTAAGGAGCCTCTCGATGGAGGTCCTTAACCCCTCGATTGAGAAGGGTTTCATCAGGTAGTCGGAGGCCCCGCATCTCATGCATTCCACCGCATTTTCCACTGTCCCGAACCCGGTGATCACCAGTACGGGTATTGTCGATGACCAGAGTCTTATCTGCCTGATAAACTCGACCCCGTCCATCCCGGGCATCTTCATGTCCGTAATTACAAGGGAAAACTCCTTTTCCTTGAGTAAAGCCAGCCCCGAGAGTGCGTCTCCCGCCAGATCAACAGAATATCCACACCGGGAGACAGCCTCCCTGAGGGCCTTCTGCATATGGATATCATCGTCAACTATCAGGATACGATCCATTCAGTCTCCTCCCGCTTCATACAACAACCTCTTCTTCAGCAGCCGGAGGCATAAGCATGAAGCCTCTGCTGTCACTGGATCCATTCAAGGGGAGCACCAGCGTAAAGGTGCTCCCCTCTCCTTGCCTGCTCCTTATCCTTATTGAACCTCCGTGGGCCTGCATTATCTTCAGTGCGATGGGAAGTCCCAGTCCGGTTCCTCCCTCCCGTTTGGTAAAAAATGGATCAAAAATCCTTTCCATGTCCGTTTCAGGAATACCACCGCCCGTGTCAGTAATACTAAGATGAAGGGCATCACCCTCCAGTTCCTCAGTGATGGTCAGCTTGCCTCCTGCCTCCATCGCCTGTATTGCATTCAGGAGCAGGTTCATCAGTACCTGGAGCAGCAACGCCCTGTCAGCCCTTAATATTCTTGTAGAATGCTCCCGAATGAGAGTTATCCCTCTTGAGGCAAGAACAGGCTCCACCATCCTGAGGGCGTCATTCAGAAGACCATCCAGGGAAAAGTCCGTCATCCTCGGCTTTCTCGGTTTCGCAAAATAAAGCATATTTGTCAGAAAGTTGTTCAGGTTCTGGACCCCGGTGGAAATACCCTCTGCAAGGGAAGAAAGATCGGTCCCGGCAAGCTCACGGTAGAGCATTGATGCATAGAGTTCAATACTGCAGAGCGGGTTCCTGAGCTCATGAACAATCGTTGCCATCATCTCGCCCATGGCAATCAGCCTTCTGTTTCTCTGCCTCTCTGCCTCAAGTTCCCTGTTTCTGGTAACGTCTCTGAGAAGAACCACTTTCCCTATGGCCTCGTCGTCACCGGATTTTACATCAGATATATTCACCTCGATGCTCCGACTCTCACCATTCAGATTCAGCTGCATCTCATTTTTCTCCCGGATCCATTCCAGTCCGAGGGACTTGAGATCCCTTCCCACGGTTTCATCTGCAGCACGTCCTGTAAGCCAGCTCGCTGTCTGGTTGATGAAAAGGACTTCATCCTTCCGGTCTATCACAATCATTC
>WFTX01000116.1 GCA_015485235.1 Nitrospirota bacterium
AGCCCGGGCGTTCCCCATACCCTCCTTCTCTTTCCTGACAAGACCGTCGCCCAGACAGGCACCTATGTGGAACTTCATGCCAAACTGATGGACGGTAACGGAAATCCCATAGTGGGGGATACGGTAAACTTCACCAACAAGTCAATAGTTGGCACCCTTTATACCATGGATGCCACCCCTACTACCACTGCCAAAACGGACTCAAGGGGGATCGCCTCGGTCAGGATCAGGTCCACCACGCCGGGCTTTGCCTCTGTGGTGGCTGAGAGTCACGCCCTTCGTGACTTCAGAACCCTTTATTTCACAACAAGCGACATAATATCGGGGATCTCATTCAATCCACTTTCCTTGCTGTTAGAGGTGGATGGAGACAATGACGGCGTTTACAATGAAGCCTCAGACTTCATCCTCTTTGAGACGACCGGGGATGACACAGTTACCGTGAGGGCGAACCTCATGCTCTTCGGTGAGGCCCTCTCAGGATATTCCATAACCTTTACCGCCGACAACCCCGATGCCTTCTTCCCCGACGGCATTGACCTGGACCAGGACGGCAAGGGGGACCAGAAAGTGGCGACTACAGACTCCTTCGGCCAGGCTTACGCTACAGTCAAGGTTGAGCCTTCCACCACCTTCGGAACGACTGTGGTTATGAATGTGCAGGCTATAACCCAGTCAATTTATGTTCCTGAGTTTGACCAGTACTTTACTGCGGCAAGCCTCGTCAGCCTCTTTCTCGAGCCGGTGCTTATAGACCAGATAGACCTCTATGCAAATCCGACCATAGTGAATGTGGACGATACCTCGGACCTTACCATCGGTGTTAGACTCAATACGGGTGGACCGGCACCGGACGGGACGGCGGTTCAGTTGACCGCTTCATGCGGTTCAATTGACACACCCTTTGTCCAGACCAAGGACGGAAACGCCTCTGCAACATTCACCGCGCCTTCAACGCCGGGGAGCTGTACCGTAACAGCCACGGCGGGGGGTGTGAGCGATTCCGTGACCATACAGGTCAATTCAGATCTCCAGATTGCAGGACCTACAACGATATCTGAAGTAAGTGGTACAGCTACCTTCAGTGTCACCGGAGGAACAGGACCCTATACTATAACATTCTCAAACGGTTCTGGCAGTGGCAATCCTATCTTTAATGAGACATCTCCGGTAAATGGTGATACTCTCACTCTTACAACCGATTCTGCCTGTGATAAGATAACCCAGAATACCACGGCGACCATTACTGTTACTGACAGCGTAGGTGCATCTGATACGATCAATCTTACTGTAACTAACAACTTGGTCACACCCCTCTCCGGCTCGGTATGCGAAAATGACGCAACCTGTTCAGCCGGGACTGCTTCACTTACCTTCACATTCTGCGGTTCTACACCGTATGATGTAACCTCTGACAACACAACTGTCATTGCAGACCAGACAGGTCTGAATACGAATACATTCAGTGTCGATCCTATAAATGATACTGTCTCTGCTGATACCGATGTGACACTTACTGTAACGGATAATAATAGTGATACCGATACAGTGACAGTAACGGTGGTCAACCAGTAGCAACTATGTCCGGAGCGGGTTCAGGTCTCTGAGCTGAACCCGGAGATTTCCTGCATGGTCTCAGACCGTGCGATGAAGAGATAGAATATAGCTGGAAGCGGTGGGACTCGTTCGTACATAATAAAAGTTTAGTGCAGAAATCGGAATAAACAGTTTGAACTTTATAAACAGGGAGGCATGGATGAGAAAGAGAGGATTCATAGCACTTTTGGGTTTGATTATAGGAATCACGGCATATCTGGCGGGACCGGCCCTGCTTGCAGCCGGTGAAGGGGACCTCTCGATCCAGGAGGTCAGGAGCCGCATCATCTCATCGCTTGAGAATGCCTCGCCTGATTCATACAGGCCCGGAGAGGTGATTGTAAAATACAGGTCCGGGGCTGTGGATGCAGAAGCGGTCAACGGGAAGATCGGGGCCATGAGCATAAGGAGGCTTTCAGGGCTTCAGAACACGGAACTTGTAAGGCTTCCGGAAGGTATGAGTGTCCCTGATGCCGTCAGGATGTATATGTCAGATCCTTCCGTTGAGTATGCCGAACCCAACTATGTCAGATACATCCAGACAACAATTCCAAACGACACATATTTTTCCCAGCAATGGGCCCTTCATAACATGGGTAACACGATGAACTCCGTGCCCGATGCGGATATGGACCTGCCGGAGGCCTGGGATATCACGACCGGGAGCAGGGACATTGTTGTTGCTGTAATTGATACGGGAATCGACTACGGCCATCCTGACCTCGGACTGAATGTCTGGCAGAATACGGATGAGATTGCCGACAATGATATTGACGATGACCTGAACGGTTATACAGACGACATAATCGGCTGGGATTTTGTCTCGGATACCAATGATCCCCTCGATGACAATCTTCACGGCACCCACGTCTCAGGGATCATAGGTGCACTCGGGAATAACGGTATCGGGGTGACAGGTGTGAACTGGTATGTACAGATAATGCCCCTGAAGGTTTGCGATTCAGGTGGTGCCTGCTACGACTCGGATATTGCTGAAGCCATTGACTACGCAGCGAACAACGGGGCCGATGTCATAAATGCAAGCCTGGGGGGAAGGGGTTTCTCCCAGACAGTGCTCGATGCAGTATGGCATGCTGCAAACAATAACGTCCTTTTCGTTGCAGCAGCGGGTAATGACACAAACGACAATGATAATGCTCCCTTTTACCCATCGGGGTACGATGTATGGAATGTAATTGCCGTTGCCGCCTCGGATCAGGACGATCAGATTGCGTCATTTTCCAACTACGGGGCAACCACTGTCGATGTATTCGCTCCAGGCAACCATACCCTGAGCACATGGCCTACATACCTCTTCCCACAGGGATATGACACCATAGAGGGGACATCAATGGCAGCCCCTCACGTATCAGGCCTTGCCGCACTCCTGATGGACTATTACAGGCACTTTACGACCTATCAGATAGAGCAGACGATTCTTGCCTTTGTGGACAGACTGCCCCAGTTCAGCGGCTATGTATCTACGGGAGGAAGAGTGAATGCCTACAGTTCTGTCTCATCACTCCTGACACCCACAGGACTCACGGCCGAGCCGTCGGGTTCGATAACCATAAGATGGGCGGACAATGCCACCGGGGAGGACGGTTACAAGATTGAGAGAAAGGTATCAGGCACCACTGCCTATGCAGTGATAGCAACTGTAGGGAAGGATGTCTCCGAGTATGTGGATAAATCAGTGACTGCAGGTACTTCCTATACATACAGGGTCCGGGCCTACAATACCATCGGCTATTCCCTTTATTCCAACGAGGCCTCTGCCACGGCTCCGACACCCGGCTCTACAAGCAGCGGCGGTGGCGGCGGATGTTCGGTTGTTGCTGACGGCAAATCTTCAGGAGACGCAGGCATTCTCCTTGCGGGTATGCTTGCGGCCCTGTTCTTCATGAGGGCAAGAAGAAGATAACGGTGAGATAGATCTGACAATACCAAAAGGGCGGGACTTTGCTCCCGCCCTTTTGGTATCCTGCTACTGAAAGGATTTTCCACTGCTCTCCAAGTGATGCATACATATTGTGCCTTTAACCTGAATTGAGGATTTAGCTGTAGAGGCAGAGGGGCATGGGTCTTTACATCATTCTCGACGTGCATCCATGCCCCATATACCCCAAAAAGTCTTCGACTTTTCGGGGGCCCCGTCTCCGAGGCGATCATCACGCCTCACCTCGAAACGAGTCTCACGACTCGTGGAGAGTCGTATCGACTTCCGGGTGAGGCCTGTGTGATGATCAAAGCCGTTCAGACCCATTACCCCCCTGCCTACTTACATACTGTATCTGAAAGAATCGCTCAATTCTGGTTTAAGTAAGTCCTTTCGTCGTTTAGGGTATAATATACAAATGAAAAGAGATATCCTCTCATCAGGTCTTTTGACTGCCCTGACACTGCTCTTCCTGTTTTTCACCTCTCCTGCACTGGCGCAAGAGGGGAAGTCGGGGTGGGGCCGCTTTTACCATCCCTATGTGCCCGGTGAGGTGATCGTGAAGTTCAGCGATAATAACAGTACAACCCTCCGTACCATTACAGGTATTTACGGGCTTGCTGTAAGACACAGTCTCTTGAAGGGGAATTTTGCTGTTCTGAAACTCCCGGATTACATGAGCGTCGAGGATGCGGTGAGTTCAATCAGCTCGGAGAGGGGTGTGGAGTATGTGGAGCCGAACTACATAAGGAGGGCGATGGTGGTTCCCGATGACCCTTTGTATCCCAGCCAGTGGGGCCTCCAGGAAACGGGGATGGCCGATGCCTGGGACCATGCCAGAGGTGAGGGAACGATTCTTGTCGCTGTTATAGATACGGGGATCGATCTGAACCATCCTGACCTCCAGGCCAATCTCTGGCGTAATCCTGTGGAGTCTCCTGACGGGATCGACAATGATCACAACGGCCTTGTGGACGACATAAGGGGATGGGATTTCATAAACGGCGACAACGACCCCTCCGACGACAACGGCCACGGAACCCATGTTTCCGGTATAATCGGGGCAGTGGGGAATAACGGGAGGGGAGTGACAGGTGTCAACTGGCAGGTAAGTCTGGTACCACTCAAGATACTGGATGCAGACGGAGCAGGAAGTGTTTCCGACGAGATACTTGCCATCTCCTATGCCATAGAAAAAGGTGTTGATGTGATAAATGCAAGTTTCGGGGGGTCCAATTTCTTCAGTAATGCCGAGAGGGATGCGATCCAGGCTGCGTTGAATGCGGGGATACTCTTTGTCGCAGCAGCCGGAAACGGCGGCATCGACTTTATCGGTGATGACAATGACTCCTCTCCCTTTTATCCCTCGGGCTACGGCCTTGACAATATCATCTCAGTAACCGCTGTAACCAGAACCGGGGCCATTGCAACCTATGCCAACTTCGGTACGACATCTGTTGACCTCGGCGCTCCCGGTGACGGGATACTCAGCACCCTTCCTTCAACCTACGGCTCCCTCTCCGGCACATCCATGGCAACGGCCTTTGTGAGCGGTCTGGCCGGTCTGCTCCAGTCTGTTTACGGGAATAATACAGGTTTCAGGGGGATAAGGCAGATGATACTGGAGTCTGTAACCCCTGCCGGGGCACTTCAGGGGATAACAGTGACCGGAGGGATTCTTAACGGGGCCAGGGCTGTCTCCGCGCTTCTGCCACCTGACGGCCTTGCTGTCAGAGGTGTTACCGACCATACGGTCCGGCTTGAATGGAATGATAACTCGACACTTGAAGAAGGGTTCCGGATAATGCGGAAGGAGGGGACGGGTAAGTATATTGAAGCAGGAACGGTAGCGGCCATGAATACCTTCGAGGATACGGGCCTTTTCGACGGCACTGATTATACATACAGGGTTGTTGCCTACAATTCATGGATAGGCGAGAGTGATCCCTCCGGTGAGGTATCGGCAGTAACGCTCCTTTCGCCCCCCAGTGGATTGACGGCAGAAGCGGTTTCAACGGATAGTGTGAAACTCAGGTGGCTTGATAATTCAGGCGCTGAGGACGGTTATCTGATAGAGCGGTCCGAAGAAGAGGGCGGCTTTGTTGAGATTGCCCGTCTGGGAAGCAATGTTACCGAGTTCACAGACCAGGGCCTCAGGAGCAGCACAACCTACCACTACAGGGTCAGGGCCTTCGGTTTGAAGGCGGGCGAGTCTTCCTGGTCGAATGAGGTTTCCGTTAAAACCACTTCAGGCACAGCTCCGGGACCTTCAGGAGGCGGCGGAGGGGGTGGCTGTGCCGTCACAGGGGGCGGATCAGAGGATGGTGGACTCCTGATTTCCCTTATCTCCTTTTTGGCCCTGCTGCGTTCAAGGAACAGGCGTTCATGATCCTTCATACCTTTTCGATCTTTGAC
>WFTX01000117.1 GCA_015485235.1 Nitrospirota bacterium
GGGTCCATCTACCGCGAGAGGGCAAGCCTGTTTGAAGACAGGCGTGCAAGGAGGCTGAACGACCTCGTGACCGTTCTGATCGTGGAGAGCGTATCAGGGAGCAAGAAGGCGGAAACGAAGACAGGGAGGGACTCCTCCATAGATGCAGGAGTTACGGGATTCTTCGGGGCTCCCCTGGATTTAAACCTTGCAAACCTCTATGGTCAGGGAAACACCTTCTCCCCCTCCGTAAAGAGTGGGATAAAAAATGACTTTTCAGGAACGGGGGAGACAACCCGGGAGGGCAAGCTGAGGGGAACCATCACCGCCAGGGTAGTGGAGGTCCTCCCGAACGGGAACCTCGTTATAGAGTCGCGGAAGGAAATCACGCTGAACTTCGAAAAGCAGGTTCTGGTGCTGACGGGGATAATCCGGCCTGAGGATATCTCCACGGACAATACCATCGAGAGCACCAGGATCGCCGACTCACGGATATACCTTGTCGGCCAGGGTGTACTTGACGAGAAACAGTCACCGGGCTGGCTTGGAAGAGTGGTGGACAGGGTATGGCCATTCTGAGCTTCCAGGCACCAAAGTCAGGCAGAAATAAGCCCGGGCGGGAGGCAGTCCTGGTCCTCTTACTGCTTTTGCTCAGCCTTTTCCCTTCCCGGAATGGATTCGCTGAAAGGCTCAAGGATATAGCCTATATTGAAGGGATGAGAGAAAACCAGCTTGTAGGTTATGGCCTTGTGGTCGGCCTTAACGGGACGGGCGACAAGGGAAAGGCAACACTGCAGAGTATCACAAACATGCTGCTCAGGATGGGGCTTACGGTAAACCCGAAAGACATAAAGGCAAAGAACGCCGCGTCAGTCATGGTAACAGCCACCCTCCCTCCCTTCCCCAGAAACGGCAACCGGATAGATGCCATCGTCTCAGCCCTGGCCGATGCGAAGAACCTTGAGGGAGGCACCCTCCTGATGACCCCTCTCCGGGGACCTGACGGAAAGGTCTACGGTATGGCCCAGGGCCCTGTATCCATTGGGGGCTTCTCAGCCGGCGGAGGCGGTGCAAGCATCCAGAAAAATCATCCCACTGTGGGCAGGGTGCCAAATGGTGTCCTGATAGAACGGGAGGTCACCTTCGACCTGAATGACCGGAAGGAGATCAAGGTCCTCCTGAGGGAGCCTGACTTCACCGTGGCCTCCAACGCGATGAGGGAGATTAACAGGGCATTGAAGGGAGGATATGCAGAGGCTGTAGACCCCTCAACCATCAGGATCACAGTGCCAGAGAGCTATCAGGGCCGGGTGGTTGAGTTCGTGAGGCTGATAGAGCATGTGAATGTAGAAGTCGACAGGACTGCACGGGTTGTGATAAACGAGCGGACAGGTACGGTTATCATAGGCGAGAACGTGAAAATCTCCCCTGTTGCCATTGCACACGGTGGACTCACTATAGAGGTCAGGACGGACTTTCTCGTCTCCCAGCCGGAACCGTTCTCCCGGGGAAAGACCACAGTGGTACCTGAGACCAGCCTGACTGCCGAGGAGAAGAAGGCCCATCTGATGAAGGTCTCCGGTGCAACCCTTGGGGAGGTGGTAAGGGCCCTCAACGCGATGGGCGTGACCTCAAGGGACCTGATCGCGATACTCCAGGCCCTGAAAGCGGCAGGGGCACTGAAGGCCGAGCTGGAGATCATCTGATATGCTTGACCCGTTGATATCTTTACAGGGGCTTCAGTCCCCAGCAGGAAGCGAGGACAGAGCCGGAAGGGTTAGGAAGGCTTCAAAGGAGTTCGAGGCGATGTTTCTTTACGAACTTCTCAAGGAGATGCGGGCTGCCTCGGGCGGAGGGCTCTTCGGAAAAGGACTCTCCGGAGAGGTTTACCAGACCCTCTTTGATATGGAGATTGCCAGGCGGCTTGCGGAGAGAGGGACGGGAATTTCGGAGGTTCTGGAAAAGGCACTCACCAGAAGGGAAGGTTCCCATCAAACTGCAGTTCCTGTTGTTGAAAAGCCTCATGGGAAGGCGTCCGGCCGCAGGGCACTCCCTGTAGAAGGCAGGATTAGCTCCCCCTACGGTCCCAGGAGTGACCCCTTCACCGGCAAGAGCCGGTTTCATAAAGGCCTGGACATAGCCGCGCCCCGGGGGACACCGATCTATCCGAGAGGGCCCGGGGAGGTCATATTCAGTGGAGCCCTCTCCGGGTACGGGAACATAGTTATAATCAGGCATCCCGACGGGGTGGTTACGAGGTATGCCCATAATGAAAAGAACCTCGTAGAGGCAGGGGAAGAGGTGGATGGAACCCGTCCCATCGGACTGGTGGGCAGTACAGGCAGGGCCACAGGCCCCCACCTGCATTACGAGGTCCTCGTTGACGGCCGGCCCGTTGATCCCCTTGAGGTAACGGGAAAAGAGGATGTATGACCCGAAAGGAGTCCTGAAATTAAAGTTTTTCCGCTTCTGGCCGATATAGAAGGTAGAGGAAGTATCCAGGTATAATGAACTGGAGGAGCTGTAATTTCAAAGGAGGTCTGTCATGAAGATCACAGGAGGAAAACCTCCTGAGGGACAGGAAGTTTATCTCAGGGCCCAGAAGACCCAGGGCAAGGATGCCGTAGGAGAAGGCCAGAGCGGAGATGGGGTACGAAAGGCCGACCAGGTGGAACTCTCTGGCAAGGCCCGGGAGGTGGAGAACCTGAGGGCGGAGATCGGAGCGCTCCCCGAAGTCAGGCAGGAACGCGTTGAAGCGATCAGAAAGGCGATAGAGTCGGGAAACTACAGGATTGATCCCGGAAAGATCGCTGAGAAGATTATTGATGAGCTATGAACCCGGTTGAGCCTTTGATAGGGATCCTTGAGGAGGAAGTAAGGGGATACTCAGAACTCCTTGACCTTCTCAGGAAGGAAAAGGAGGCCATCATCTCCTTCAGGCCCGGTGAGATTGAAGAGACGGCCAAGGAAAAGGACGCCCTTGTGCTGAAGCTCAGGCTCCTTGATGAGGAGAGGAAGAGACTGCTCAGAGAACATACAGATGAAGCAGGCCGGGAACCAGATCTAATGGCGCTCTACCGGAGGACTGGCGACGGAAGGCTTCCTGAACTCAGAAGCCGGTTAAAGAGTCTCATGACTGGGATCCAGGAACTCAACGAACTGAACAGGATCCTGATAGACAGGGCCACACTCCATGTCAGGACTTCTGCATCCTTCTTCCAGAGATTCGGTATAACAGGCAGCCAGGGACAGGGTCTGTCCTGCCAGGCATAAAAAAATAACGGAGAAAGTGAGAGTGGGGAAGATCACGGGATGTTCGGTCTTTTCAACATAGGGAAGTCAGCGATATTCGCCAGTCAGGCGGCCCTTGACGTGACTGCAAACAATATTGCCAATGTAAACACCCCGGGGTTTTCCAGAAAGGAAGCCATCCTTGACATCCAGGCCCCTGAAAAGACAAAGGCCGGCTATGTCGGCAGGGGAGTGACTGTAAGGCATATCAGGCGCTACTATGACCGGTTCCTCGAGAATCAGATCCTCCAGCAGCAGCAGAACCTTGGAAGGGCCAATATCCTTGGTGATGTCTACAAGGACGTGGAGGAGGTATTCAATGAACAGCAGGGGGGGAAATTCTCCGAGGCCTTCAACAGGTATATGAATTCCTGGCATGAGATTGCAGCCAACCCTGACGAGACACCCCAGAGGACGGTCCTCATGCAGAATGCCCAGGGAATGATGATTATAGCCAGAGGTATGGAGAGGTCTCTGAAGGACAGTCTCTCAACAAGGACAGACGAGATTGTTGATACCGTTGAACGGATAAATGCGATAGCCCGAGACCTGGCAGACCTGAACAGGCTTATATCCACTGTTGAGGCGGGAAGTTCCCAGCAGGCCAACGACCTCAGGGACAGGAGGGGACAGCTCCTCCGGGAGCTGAGTGACCTCACATCCTTTTCCCACTTCGAGGACGACCACGGTCGGGTTACTGTTGTAATAGGCGGAAAGAACGTGGTTGACGGAGAACGCGTCCATCTGCTCTCGACTGAAGAGGAAAGGGACGGGAGCATAAATGTCCTCTACGGTGTTGAGAGGATCAACGACTACATCACCGGGGGGAGGCTCTCCGGCCTCTTAACGGCCTATGATCAGGTCCTCCAGGGACCTCTGAAAGAGTTCAGGAGACTCATCGCCTCCATTGTGAAGGAGACAAACATAATCCACCGTCAGGGATATGACCTGAACGGGGAGACGGGGAACAACTTCTTCAATCCCCTCACCATTACTACCATAGATTACTCTGCCGGGGCCTCGGTAACATCATCAAGCATAACCGATCCTGCCCTTCTCACCCTTGACGAGTATGAAATCCGCTTTACTGATTCTGCAAATTACGAAGTTTATAACATAGATACAAAGGCCCTTGTAACCTCCGGGACCTATACCCCCGGTGGTACGATCTCCTTTGACGGGATAAACGTAACGATTGACAACACCGGCACTGGCCCTCTGAGGGGAGACCGATTCCTGGTAAGCCCCCTGATCGGAGCGATCCGGGACCTCTCGCTCTCGGTCACAGCGGCCTCGGAGATCGCCGCTGCAACCGATCCTGCCGGCCTTCCCGGTGACAACCGGAACGCCCTTGCCATGGTCGACCTCTACGAAGGAGGCATAAAGGATCTCGACGGAAGCAGCTTTAATGACTATTACTCCGGCATCAGCTCGATGGCCGGCAAGATGAGCAGGACGGCACAGGACGGGAGCACCTTTGAGAAAAGCCTCCTTGAGGAACTTACAATGAGAAGGGAATCATACTCAGGAGTAAACCTCGATGAAGAGGCCGCCAACCTGATCAGGTTCCAGAAGGCCTTTGAAGCCGGGGCACGTCTGATCACCATAACGGACAAGCTGATGGAGGTACTCATTAACCTATGAGACTCTCGACATTCATGATACATAACCGCCTGATAGCCACTCTCCAGCAGAATTTCGAGAGGCTTTACGGAAGTCAGGAACAGCTTACGACAGGGAAGAAGATCAACCGTCCCTCTGATGACATAATCGGTTCAGCCAGGGCCCTGGACTACCGTATAAACATCAACGCAGGGGAGCAGTTCAAGAGGAACATTGACGAGGCACGCTCCTATCTGCAGGCCACTGAAGGTGCCGTCTCAAGCGCATCTGTTATTTTCTCACGGACAAGAGAACTCATAATAGAGGCATTGAACGGTGAGAAGTCCCCATCGGACAGGGAGATAATAGCAAAGGAAGTTGAGGAACTCAGGAGGGGGTTGCTGGACCTTGCCAATACCAGGTTCAAGGGCAGGTATATCTTCAGCGGCTTCCTCCATGACAGAGCCGCCTTTGACACCGCCGGCAACTATCAGGGCGATGGGAACCATACAGAGGTGGAAATAAGCCCGGAAATCACTGTGCGGGAGAACATGACCGGTCCGGAGGTCTTTGCCTATATCCAGTCTGCTGACGAATCCATCCAGCTTGAGGACGGAAGGTTCCTGCACTATCTCCCAGGCGGTGGGACCACCGTGAATGTGGAGATAAGGGCATCCGATGACGTGACAGTCCTGGATTCATTCTCCTATGACAATGTATTTCAGATGATGGACCTCCTGAAAGCCGCCCTTGAATCCAACGATATTGACAGGGTCAACGCCCTGCTGGGCGGAGTGGACCACGGTCATGAACAGGTCCTAAATGTGGAGGCTGAATTGGGGGCCAGGCTTGGACTGCTTGATTCAGAGGAAAACAGGATCGATGACTCCATACTCGATCTGAGGACGGTCCTTTCAAAGACCGAAGATGCCGACATAGCCGAGGTTGTCTCGGAGATATCAAAAACCGAAGTCGCCCTCCAGGCGCTCAGACAGAGTGGGGCCCAGGTTATGAACCAGTCCCTCCTGGATTTTCTCCGATAAAAGGGGCAGAGATCAGGAAACTCAAAATCCGGGTATAGACGCCCGAAAGGAGGCAGCAGGATGCTGGTACTGACAAGGAGGTCAGAAGAATCCATCAGGCTCGGGGAAGACATCCTCATAACCATAGTTGAGATAAAGGGCAACCAGGTCCGCTTGGGAATAAGCGCCCCGAAGGGTATGAGGATATACCGGGATGAACTCTACCAGAAGATACTCGAAGAAAACAGGCTCTCGGCAGAAACGGACGGCGAGATTTTCGGCAGGCTCAGGGAGGTTTTTCGAAAACCATGATAACCCTTGATACGCCACGTTTCGGAAAACTAAGGGTCCCGGAGGAGAAGGCCTTCACCTTTCCTGAAGGGCTGATCGGGTTCCCTTCGCTCAGGAGGTTCGTGATCCTGGACTATAAGGATACGGAACTTCAATGGCTCCAGTCCGTTGATGAGCCGGATATCGCCTTCATGGTCGTAAACCCCTTTCTCCTCACTGATGAATACCAGTTCGAACTGCCCGATCCTGCCAGGGTGCTCCTTGAGGTAGAGGATCCATCAGAGGTGGTAACCCTTGTCATACTCAGGGTTGAAGACGGAAAGGTCATCGCCAACTTCCAGGGTCCCCTGGTGATAAACTCCCGGACACGGAAGGGACTCCAGCTTGTCCTCGAGGACAATTCCGTCAACCGTCTTAACAGGATCCTCCAGCTTGGGGTAAAATAACCAGATGGAGAGACTCGGCATAGTTGTGGGCGGCGGGCCCGCCCCGGGGATAAACGGAGTGATCAGCGCTGCCACCATTGAGGCGGTCAACTCCGGGCTCTCGGTTTTTGGTATCCAGGGCGGTTTCAAGTGTCTTTACAACGGCGACACGGGTGCAGCCGTCCCCCTCAGGATCGAGGATGTCTCAATGATACATACTCAGGGCGGCTCCATACTGGGCACATCCCGGGATTATCCCCGGAGCCTCAAGACAGGGCTCAGGAAGATAATGGAGACACTTAAAGCACTCCAGATACGTTACCTGATAACAATCGGCGGAGACGGGACTTCCCACATGGCAAGGCTGATAGAGAAGGAAGCACTGGGCATGATCTCCGTCGTCCATGTTCCCAAGACCATAGACAACGACCTCCCCCTCCCCGGAGGAATGCCCACCTTCGGGTATGAGACCGCCCGGGACCTCGGTGTCAGGCTGGTAAAAAACCTGATGGTGGATGCCAGGACGACGGGCCGGTGGTATTTCGTTACCACCATGGGCAGATATACCGGCCATCTGGCACTGGGAATCGGGAAGGCCTCCGGCGCCACGGTCAGCCTGATCCCCGAGGAGTTCCCGGGCAAGAGGGTATCCGTCCAGAGGGTGGCCGACATCCTTGAGGGAGCCATCCTGAAGAGACTCTTTCTCAGGAGAGACCACGGGGTGGCGGTACTTGCCGAGGGGATCGCCCACAGGTTCAGTATGGCGGAACTCAGGAAGTACGAGGATATCACCATGGACGAATCCGGGAGGGTCAGGCTCTCGGAGATCCAGCTGGGAAGGGTAATGAAACACTTCGTGAGGAAGAGCCTGGAGGCCCGGGGGATCTCCATGACCATTGTGGACAAGAACATAGGGTACGAACTGAGGGCTGCCGATCCGATCCCCTTTGATGTGGAGTACACCAGAAACCTCGGCTACGGTGCCGTGAGGTATCTTCTGAAGGGGGGATCAGGGGCGATGATAGTCCTTTATGACGGCCACCTGAGACCCATCCCCCTGAGCGATATCCTGGACCCACGGACCAACAGGACGAGGATCAGGAGCGTGAGCGTAGGCTCCGAGGGTTATGAGGTCGCAAGAAAGTACATGATAAGGCTTGAGAAAGAGGATTTCCTGAACAAGGAGAGACTTCAGGGACTGGCAAGCATCGCCAACATGACGCATAGTGAGTTCAGAAAGAGGTTCTACCCTACTGTAAAACGCGACCCTTCCAATCTTTAGTCCCCTGACTGAACTGATCAGACGGTAGCGCCGGTCAGTTCCCTGTAGAACTGCTCATTGTCGGCAAAGAGCAGGCCGGCATCAAAGCTGATCTTTCCTGCAAGGTGGAGCTTTGCAAGGGAGGAGTCTATGGATTCGTAATCCTCGGTCCCGCTAAGCATCTGGGTCCTGATCTGGTGGGTCTTGCCTTCACGGATCAGGTTCTTGATCCTGTAGCTGTTGACCAGCTTCTCATAGGCAAGGATCCTGCCCTCACCCTTCTGTAGAGGAACAAGGCGCTGGGAAAAGACCAACAGGAGCGAGTCGGCAAGCTTGGTCCTGATAATGTTCTGCTGGTGGGGAGGAAAGACATTGACAATCCTGTCTATTGTAGAGGTCGTATTGTTGGCATGAACGGTGCTGATCACCAGGTGCCCCGTATCAGCGGCATGAAGGGCAATCTCGAAACTGTCCATATCCCTGAGTTCACCTACTACGATCACGTCAGGGTCCTGCCGGAAGATATGCCTCAGGCCCTGGGCGAAACTCTCGGCATCAAGCCCTATCTCCCGCTGGTTCACGTTGGAGTTCTTGTGTTTGTGAAGATACTCTATAGGGTCCTCCAGAGTGATTATGTTGCACTTCCGGCTGGAATTGATTATATCCACAAAGGCGGCAAGTGTGGTAGTCTTTCCATGCCCTGCAGGCCCTGAAACGAGGATGAGCCCCTGGGGTTTGAGCGCATATTCCTTTATCCACGATGGGAGGTTCAGTTCCTCCAGCGTAGGGACTATCTCTGCAATGTGCCTGATTGTTATCGAAATGGACCTCCTCTGTCGATATACATTCACCCGGAACCTGCCTATATCCGGGTATGTCACAGCAAAGTCGTAATCCTTCCTCTTCTGGAACACCTCCCAGTCGTCATCAGACATCAGCTCCCTTGCGTAACGCTCGCAGTCAGCCGGCGAGAGGGATTCCATATTCGCCCTCCTGAGTTCGTTGTGCATCTTGATCGAGGGTGGCACTCCGGCAGAAAGAAGCATATCAGTAGCAGAAGAACGGGCGAGATACCGGAGAAGGGAGATGATGCCGGGAGGCTTCTTCTGATCAGCCTTCCTATCCTCCTCCTTCCTGACCCCTTCGGCGATTTTCTGGCCTTCAGTTCCAGTAAGACTCCCGATGGCAGCCTCCATCTGGGAGGCGGGCACGACTACAGGATGGACCTTTCTTCCAAGGGAAAATTCTATCTCATTCAGGGTCATGATATCATGGGGGTTGACCATAGCGAGGGTGACGGTACTGTCATCGATCCCGATGGGGATCACCTTCATCTTCTGGATCTTCTCAGGAGGAATGAGCTTCATCAGGGAAGGGTCTATCTCGACATTCAGCAGGTTCACCGACGGGACACCCAGCTGCCTGCTCAGGAAATTCAGGAGTGTCTCAGTCGTGATATAGCCCATCTCGATCAGGATTGAACCTATTTGCCCTCCCACCTGGGCCTGTCTATTCAGGGCGTCTTTCAACTGGTTTGAAGTAAGAAGCCCTGCCTCTACAAGAAGCTCGCCCAACTTCTGTTTGGTCTTTGCCCTACTGGCCGCCATACCGTATTTCTATCATATTCTGAGAATTTTGTCAACAAAAATCTCGATAATTGCAGGGGATACTCTCCCGGTGGAATTTGTAACTTCCTGTAAATTGTGATAAAATGTTTCTGCCTGTCTGTCAGTTAAAGCCAGAGAAAGTCAGGGACTGGTTCATCCGTTAAGGTTGACGGGGGCGGAGAACAAACCACAACCTTTTCCGGAGGAAGGGTTTTGAAGAAAGAGAAGAGCAGAAACCATAAATCTGCGGGGCGCATATCCGTGCAAGACATCAATGAAATACTGAGAAAGGCCCTCTCGCTGGTGGAATACCAGTACAGGAAGAGGGATGTGGTTATTGGTCTCTCACTCTCGGAAGAACCCCTTCTTGCTGAACTGGACAGGGGAGAGATGCTGAAGGTGCTTCTCACCATCCTTCTGGAAATCCTGAAGTCCCTTGAACTCAGAAAGGGCCGGAGGGTCCTTCACATTGAGACCTCTGAAAAGGGGAAATCCTGTGAGATTCTCATCAGGGACAACGCACCGGAACCCTTTTCTCAGGGAATGCGTGGAATGGAACCACGGGTCTCCGAGATAATCTTTGGTTCGGCACTCCACAGGTCCGCCCATATGGTTGAGTCCCTGGGCGGCATAATCTCATGGCATACATCTGCCATGGAAAGATCCTTCAGGATCGTGATCCCCCTTACAGAGGAATACAGGTTGAGGTCGAAAGGGGTCCATAAGATACTGATTGTGGATGACGAAGATGTGGTTTTAGATGTCCTTGCCGGGTACCTCCACCACATGGGTTCTATCGCCTTCACTTACAACTCCCCTCTCAAGGCGCTTGAAGATATGGAAAGGATCACCTTTGACATGGGGATCATAGACCTCAGAATGCCGGGGATGGGAGGGCTTGAGTTCATCAGAAGGATTGAATCGTGGCTTCCAAGAAACCGTATAATCCTTCTTACAGGAGATATCCTTTCCATCGAGGCAGGGCTTGCCTCACGTTATCCGGAAATACCTGTGATAGAAAAACCCGTTAATTTCAGGAAACTCCAGAATGCAATAAGACTTGTTGAAGGGAGAAAGTGATGAAGGATGTGAAAGGTGATATCAAGCGGCTCAAGAATGTAGCAACGATCCCCGTGGTGATGCAGAGGATCATGGAAGCGCTGAGCAGGGATGACACATCATATATCGAACTCAGTGATCTCATCTCCCATGACCAGAGCACTGCCGAGAGGGTCGTCGCAGTGGCAAACGCCCCCTACTTCGGCCATCCCGGAATGGTAAACAGTATTGAACAGGCGATCCTCCTTTTAGGGATTGATATGGTTAAGAGCATAGCCGTGAGCATGGCGGTATTCGAGATGCTCTCCAGGGGTGAGGCAAGGGACATGAAAAACTTCTGGGCCCATGCCTATGAAGTAGCGATAATCTCCGGAATCCTCTGCGAAAAGGTCCCTGTGACAGCCAGCGGGGTATGTTTTCTTGCCGGCCTTCTTCATGACATCGGACGGGTCATCTTCTACACCCTGTACCGGAAGGAATATACGGAGTTCATGTTCAAAGAAGGCCTGACAGAGTTCGAGCAGGAACGGTTTGGAGCAGATCATGCCATTGCAGGCATGTGGTTTCTTGAAAAGATAATGATCCCTGAAGAGATTGTGTACGGAGTAAGGTACCATCATGGTCCCTCTCCTGCCGGGAAGCACCAGGGGATCGCCACCACCGTTTATCTGGCCGAAGGGATTGCTTCCATGGTCTCTTTGAGGAAAGGTGTTGACAGTACCTGGGACGATCATTACCAGTCCGCTTTTCAGGAGGCAGGCCTCAATGACTCCGTCCTGGAGGAAATAAAGTCCCTCCTCGCCGAAGAAGCAGGAATGATAGAGTCTTTCTTCGGACTCTGAGAGTCAGTATTGTTTCGCAATATCTAAATCAATTTTTTGCTTGACTTTTGACTGACCAGTCAGTATAATATTATTCATGGCTGTTGGTAACGGTAAAAGGGCGCTTATCATGGAGGTAGCCATGGAGCTTTTCTCCAGGAGACCCTACCACAAGGTCCAGATGGATGAGATCGCCAGAAGGGCCCAGGTCGCCAAGGGAACGCTCTATTACCACTTCAAGTCCAAGGAGTCCCTCTATGCCTCCCTCCTTCAGGGAGGCCTTGACCAGATGATAGCAAGGCTGAAGGAGCGGTTCTCCGAGGAAGACCCGATCCGGAACCTCAACCTCTTCATAACGGAAATGGTCACCTTTTTTCATGAAAACCGGTCATTCTTCATGGTCCTTCAGCAGGAGGAAGGGAACCTTTTTTCCAAGAAACTTGACAACTGTTACAAGAAAATATGCACAGTCCGGGAACTCCTTGTGACCCTTCTCGGGAAGGCCGAGGAGCAGGGTCTTCTCACTGAGGGTTTCAACAGTGATCTCGTGGCTGACATAATCATGGGTATGATTAAGGCGCCGGTTCTGAAGGGTCAGGCTGAACCTGAGGAGCACGGACAGACAATCATCAATATCCTGAATCATGGAATAAAAGGAAAAGGAGGACTCAATGGCTGAAGAAAAAAAGAAGAAACGGATGGCGATCATCGCAAGCAAGGGAACCCTTGACATGGCATACCCGCCACTCATCCTCGCATCAACCGCTGCGGCAATGGATGTAGAGACCGCCATATTCTTCACCCTCTACGGTGTGGATATAGTGAACAAGAAAAAGTATGACAAGCTCCAGGTTGCACCCATAGCAAACCCGGCCATGCCTTCACCTGTGCCATTCCCGAACATCCTTGGCATACTCCCGGGTATGACCCCGATGGCCACGAGCATGATGAAGGGGATGATCAACAAGATCAACTGGCCGAGCATCCCCGAGCTCGTGGATGCCTGTCTGGAGATGGAGGTCAGGATGATCGCCTGTACTCCCACGCTCGAGATGACCGGGGTGAGCAAGGACGATCTCGTTGAAGGTGTTGAGGTGGCAGGTGCAGCGGACTTCCTGAACTTCGCCCTTGACGGCAATGTAACAATCTTCGTATAGATTCCGGTGCAGAAAGACACCCTCCCTTTCTGCACATTTCCCGGGGTCACTCCTCCCCCGCCCCCGGGAACTCCAGAGGCCCTCTCCGGAGGGCCTTTTATTATACCCTTACCCCTGCCTTTACGGCTTTCTCCTACGCACCCGGTCCGGTTATAATAAGTCCGGGTACAGTGAGCGGTGACCGGAAAGATTGTTGAGATAATCATAATGGAGGGCATCGCCCTCATCTTCTTTGTTTTCGCCTACCTGATAGGAGTGAAAGGGAAGATGCATCTGATCGCCGGATACAATGAAAAGACAGCAGACCGGGTGACGGACAAGAAGGGGCTCGCCCGCCTTGTGGCAAGGCTCTGTATCCTGATTGCCGTTGCCTCGGCAATGATGCCCCTTGCCACCTATCTCTTCGGGAAAACCCGCCACGGCATGCTCCTTGTCATAGGGCATTATGGTGGGTTCATCATGGGCACTGTGCTGTTCATGATGCTTCAGAGCAGGGAATACATCGTCAGGAAATAGGAGCTTATCCTGATCAAATAAAACTTCAAGGGAGGAGACATAATGAAGGCGCAGAACATCCTTGAGACAATAGGCAGCACCCCCCATCTCAGAATTAACAGGCTCTTTGGAGACCGGGCAGAAGTATGGATAAAGCTGGAAAGGGCAAACCCCGGCGGGAGCATAAAGGACAGGATAGCCCTATCCATGGTCGAGGATGCTGAAAGGAGGGGCATTCTCCGTGAAGGAAGCGTGATCATCGAGCCCACATCGGGCAATACCGGGATCGGCCTTGCCATGGTTGCCGCTGTAAAGGGATACCGGCTGATCCTTGTGATGCCAGAGTCCATGTCAGTGGAGAGGAGAAAGCTGATGGCCGCCTACGGTGCCGACATTGAACTCACCCCCAGGGAACTGGGGATGAAGGGAGCCATAGAGAGGGCTAAAGAGATGGTAAGTGAGATACCCGGCGCCTGGATGCCCCAGCAGTTTGAAAACGAGGCCAACATAGCCGCCCACCGGGACTTCACGGCAGGGGAGATTCTCCGGGACTTCCCAGAGGGGCTGGACTGCCTGATAACCGGCGTTGGGACGGGCGGACATATTACAGGCTGTACAGAGGTCCTGAAGAAGGAGTTCCCCTCATTCCAGGCCTTTGCCGTGGAACCTGACCTCTCCCCGGTTATAAGCGGGGGGAAGCCCGGGCTCCATCCCATACAGGGCATAGGAGCAGGGTTCATCCCCGGGACCCTCCATACCGACCTCCTGGACGGAGTAATCCAGGTCTCCAAGGAAGAGGCATTTCTCTATACAAAACGGGCTGCCAGGGAAGAGGGCCTCTTCTGCGGGGTCTCCACAGGTGCCGCCCTGGCCGCAGTAGCAAAGAAACTCCCCGAACTACCCGACGGGGCAAGGGTGCTCACATTCTGCTATGACACAGGCGAGAGATACCTCTCTGTGGAGGGCCTGTTTGATTAACAAAAATCCTTACAGTATCGTTCCATGAACTCCCTTGTTATTCTTCCGAGCCGGTCATCCAGTATTTCATAGACCTTCGACTGGATTGATCCGGGAACACCCCTGTAGAACGCCTGGGCGATTCCTCCGGTGATGCAGGCCAGGGTATCCGAGTCGCCACCCAGTGATACCGCTGTCCGGAGGGCATCCTCAAAATCTGAAGAGTCAATGAATGCCCGGATCGCCTGAGGCACAGTACCCTGTGATGAAACATCAAACTTGTAGTAAGGCCGGATCTGGTCTGTGTGCCTGCTCAGGTCATACTGGAATCTTGTCTCAATAAATGCCCTGATCCCGGCCTTTGATTCCCCGGTTCTGGCAAGAAAGATTGCAGCGGCCGTTGCCTGGGCACCCTTGATCCCTTCGGGGTGATTATGGGTGATTTCAGTAAATTCCCTTGCCTTTTGCAGGACCGTCTCAAGATCGTCACAGGCATATCCCACAGGGCTGATGCGCATTGCCGCACCATTTCCCCAGCTGTTATACGCTCTGGAGTCCCGGCTCCGTGCCCATCGGTGAAAACCCTCTCCATATCCCCTGTCAGGATACAAACGATAGAACCTCTTCAGGTTATCCCCATAGGGTATATCTCTCAGGATGGAGTCCGCCAGGGCGATTGTCAGGATTGAGTCATCCGTGAAAGAGCATTGCCCGGAAAACAGAACGAAATCCTTTGTCTTGATGTTGCTCCACTCGTAGACCGAGCCGACGATATCACCGGCAATTGCGCCAATCATTACCCACTCCTTTTTCAGGCCTGATGATCAAACCCGCCTGCCGCTGAGGAGATGCCAGAGAAAGAGCGGCCAGGTGCGCCCACTTTGATTGATAGACTGTAAAGGCGGACAGGTTGCAGGAACGATCAACTGACACCCTCTCGAGAC
>WFTX01000118.1 GCA_015485235.1 Nitrospirota bacterium
ACCGAGGAAAAAAGGACCGGTATCTGGGCCATTACTGATATAGAGAATGAGTTCCAGATGGGCAAACTCTCGGAAGAAGACTACAATATGCTGATGAAGCAGTTCAGGAGCGAGATCCTTCCGGTACTCAAAAAGGAGCAGGATCTGCTTGGCAAGAGCCCGGGGATGTCCGGTGAAAACGGTGATCTGAACGAAGAGATCAGACAGAGGGTCCTGCTGGAGGTTTTAAGGATATGTGGAAAAAGATTGTCTTCCTGATTATATCTGTAATATTGCTGGGCATGGAATCCGTGCTTGCGATGCCTGTAAGTGTGACTCTCAGGAACGGCACCACTGGCAACGCACTCGGTGAATATCCCTTCTCCATTGAGATGAGGGATGAAAAGACCGGCAGGATAGTGAAGGAACTGAAACTAAGAACAGACGGAAAGGGTACCTACAGGGGCGAAGTAAAACCTGAAAAAGGGGTCTCCACCATTGCGATGGTCAGCTACCGTGGGGTGACATACAGGTCTCTCCCGGAAAAAAAGGCTGGGACGGGCCTCTCCTTTGATCTCAACGTCTATGAAATAACAGACAGGGCCGATAATATCACCATCCCCCACCGGACTATGGTGATATCACCACAGGATGACCGGACGGTCCAGGTTTTCGAGGTCCTTATAATAAGAAATACTGGGAAAATGACATTCGTTGGGAGCTTTAACGATGACCTGGACACGGAACAGGTCCTCTTTATTCCCATGCCATTGGGTTACAGGCTGAGTCAGCTTCAGGGCATGGACACGAGGAAGATACAGACTTTCAATGGAGGGCTTGTAACTCAGGAGCCGATCCCGCCGGGAGAGAAGGAACTCGTACTTGGTTATTTTCTTAGAAGTGATACAGGCCTTTTTGACCTTTCACTTTTTCCAGGAGACCGTGGTCCCTTTCAGGAAAGGACGAGCCTCCTCCTGAAGGAAGACGCTGGATGGAAGCTCCGGGCTTCCGGTCTGGAGTCATCGGGCAAGACCGATTTTTACGGGAAGCGATATCGGGTATGGACCGGGGAGGGAAACAGAGGATTCAAGATATCTCTCTACGGTCCTGCATACAGAAGCAGCTATGGCGGCTGGTCGGTGGTATTGCTGTCGGCGTTCCTGATAAGTGGAGTGCTGCTGTTTTTTGGAAGGAAGAGTATCCGGTCTTACTATCTGGACCGGGAAAAAGACAGGATAAGGCAGGCCCTGTCCTTCCTGAAGGCTGAAACCTCAGGGAACGGATATTACCTGCCCATTATTCGTGTACTTGAGGCCCGGGTAGAGGAACTTTCAAAGAAGGACAGCCGGTAGATGTTGCGTCTCACAGATATAGGAAAGACCTACGGTCTGAGACCGGTACTCAAGGGAGTCAACGCCAGAGTCGAAAAAGGTGAAATTTTCGTTCTCTTTGGTCATAACGGGGCCGGAAAGACGACACTTCTCAAGATAGCCGCAGGTATAATGCCACCGACAAAGGGAAAGGTCGAGTTTCCAGGCAACCAGGATGACAGGAGCAGGATATTTTATCTCGGCCACAGAAACAGCCTTTACGGCGAACTCACGGTGCTGGAGAATATCCGTTTTTTCCTCGATATCAGGAATGGAAAAGAGAGGACAACCAATCTCAGGGAAACCCTCACTGACTTCGGCCTCTGGCAGAGACGGAACGATCCGGTAAAGGCCCTTTCCCAGGGGATGAAAAGGAGACTTGCGCTGATGAAGGGTCTGATAAGCGGAGCGGGGCTTTTCATACTCGATGAACCATTCTCCGGGCTGGACATCCGGTGGAAGGATACACTGATTGAAAGGTTTATGGAAATCAGGAAAAATGGTGGCTCTCTCCTTATTGCCACCCACCTCGTACATGAGGGCTGCAGGATTGCAGACCGGATAGGTCTCCTTGAAAACGGTGCGATGGCCTTTCTGGAAGAAAGAGAGAGGGCTGCAGAGGCCATTATACAGGAAAGGCTGAAAAATGAGATTTGCAGGTAATACCCTCGCTATAGTCAGGAAGGACATCCTCCTTGAGTTCAGGGGCAAAGAGGCCCTGAGTATAATGATTTTTCTCTCCCTCCTCCTGCTTGTCATCTTTAACCTGGCAGTGGATATCCAGAGTGAGAACGTAGCCAGTCTCGCCTCCGGGATCCTCTGGGTGGTTTTCGCCTTCTCGGGGATTCTGGGTATGGGTAAGACATCACTTTCAGAAAGGGACGACGGGGCCTATCTTAACATTCTCTTCTCTACCGTCTCCATGGAGAGTTTCTACATAGCAAAGGTCATAAGCAACCTCATCTTTCTTCTCCTGATGGAGGTCTTCACAATCCTTTCATTTGTAATACTTTTCAACTATGAAAGATTGATAAGGACCTTTCCTGCTCTGGCCATCCCGCTCCTCCTCGGGAGCCTTGGGTTTTCCATTGTAGGAACACTCTTTTCCTTTCTCTCCACAGGCTCAAGATTCGGTGAGATAATACTCCCCTTTCTCTTTCTGCCCCTGGTGGTTCCCGTTCTTATCGGAGGCGTCTCCGCCACTGACATCATACTGAACGGTTCCCCCGGCGAATCACCCGCAAAGTGGCTGAAGGTCCTGGTTGTCTTCGACCTTCTCTACCTCTTCATCTCTCTGATACTCTTCAGGCATATCGTGGAGGAATAGGATCATGAAATCAGGAAAGATTATAAGGGGCATCATCCTTCTGCTGGCCATACTGCTTCCTGCAAGTTTCTATCTGATCTTTCAGGTCGCACCATCGGAGAAAATCATGGGCGATGTTCAGAGGATCTTCTACCTCCATATCTCACTCGCCATGAGCGCCTACCTGGGCTTCGGTCTTCTTTTCGTCTCAAGCATACTTTTTCTCGTGAAGAAGACCCTTTACTGGGACACCCTCGCCTTTTCAGCCGGCGAGGTTGGACTCCTCTTTTCCACCCTTGTGCTCATAACAGGCTCCCTCTGGGCCAGGCCTGTCTGGAATGTCTGGTGGACCTGGGACCCCAGGCTCGTCACGATGCTCATACTCTGGTTTATCTACATAGGATATTTTATGTTGAGAAAGGCCATTCCGGAAAGGATGAAACGGGCGAGATACTCGGCGATCATCGGGATACTCGGTTTCCTGGATGTCCCTGTGGTCAGGCTTGCCACAAAGTGGTGGAGATCCATACACCCGAGACTTGCACGTGAAGGAGGCGGGCTGGATCCCCTGATGGTAAAAGTGATGCTCTTCAGCCTGGTTACATTCCTGATCTTTACTTCACTCCTGATTTATATAAGGTTCAGGGTTGCATGGGCTGAGGAACGGATAAATGAAATATTCAATGATGTGGAGGACTACAATGGATAAACTCTTTTACCTCTTCGGTGCCTATTCTGCAGCATGGCTGGCAGTGGCGGCATACCTTTATTTCAATCTCGGCAAGTTGAAAAGACTGGAAAACAGAATCGAAGACATAGAGGAATTGCTCAAAGGGAAAAGGTAATGAAGATCCTGAAAGCAGCCCTGGTGATTGCCTCATTTTTTCTCATAGGGGCATTTGTCGGTGCCAAGTACCTTTCGGAAAAAGAGAATCCTCCTCCTGCGGTCCCGACTCAGCCCTCTGTACGGATAGATGAGAACGCCAGCTTAGCCGACCTGATGGAGTATCTCAGTATCTACCGGGTTAATGAGCCCTGGAAAGCCCCGGACTTCACCATCACCGGTTTAAACGGGGAAAGGGTCAGCATGGGAGAACATCGCGGAAAGTATCTTCTTCTTGCCTTCTGGACCACCTGGTGAACATGGTGCAGGAAGGAGTTACCTTCCCTGGAACGACTCAGAAAAAAGCTCGCCGGGAGTCCCTTTGAGATACTGGCCATTGATGTGGGTGAGAGCAAGGCCGTGGTGGAGGACTTCATCAGGGCCGGTGGATATACACTCCCCGTTTTGCTTGACATTGACGGAAAGGTCAGTTCCCTATACAATGTCCGGTCCCACCCCAAGACCTTGATCATAGACCCCTCGGGCAGGGTGATAGGCATCGCCAGCGGATACAGGGAATGGGATTCCAAGGCCATGCTGACCCTGTTTAAAAAACTCCTCAGCAAGAATCAATCTTCATAACTTCTTCATCCATTCTTCATCTTCTCTTCATTCTTGGATGTTATCCTGTAGACAAGAAAACTCAAAGGAGGTACTGTCATGAAAACCACAACATGGGAAAGTCATGAAAGAACGGCAGAAAGGACATCCATAAGGGTACTGGGAAAGAGAAGGAAGAGGATCTCCTCAACCATTCTCGAAGCTCTGGGTGTGTCACTGATGGTAATCTTCAGTCTCGCTGTTTTCAAGATAAGCGGGTTTGCAGATGGTCTGGAA
>WFTX01000119.1 GCA_015485235.1 Nitrospirota bacterium
GGTCGGCTGGGTGATGCAGAAACTCGGCTGGGATCATATGGACAACATCTTCTTCGGCTGGGTTAACGGTATCCCCAATCCTGCCTTCAACCCGGCTGACTGGATGTCTGTAGCACTCATAGGTGGTGCGGCAGTCATGGCGCTTCTTCATAACGAGTTCAAGTTCAAGGCACCCACACGGGAACTTGCAGTCTGGGCAATAGCCGGAGGGTTTCTGATGGGTATCGGCTCCAGGCTCGCCCTTGGCTGTAATATCGGTGGTTTCTTCGTAAGGGCGGCCAACGGTGACCCCTCAGGCTGGCTCTTCGGCGTGGGGATGATCGGCGGTGCCTACATAGGTGTGAAGTTCTTCAACTGGTGGACTGAGAGAAAGATGGCCAAGGAGATGGAATCACTGGAATTCGAACTCTGATCCTGCAGGTGCTTCACTCGTTGAAGCACCTCTCTAATACATACGCCGGTCTTTACCGGCAGACTCGAAGGTCCCTGGAGATGGAAAGAATAAAAACCGGAAAAGGAGGTAAGGGATAATGGCAATGAAGTTTGAAAAAAAGGAAGAGGGAAGGTATATGCTGGATGTAACGGGGTATGTATGCCCCCATCCCCAGATCTACACCAAAAAGGCGCTGGAGAAACTCAACTCCGGCGACATTCTGGATGTGGTTTTTGACAACCCGTCATCTTCCGAGTCCATAACGGCGATGTGCGATTCAAACGGGAACGAGATAGTTGACAAGAAGATGGAGGGAGGTGTCTTCACCTTCTCTATAAAGAAGGGTTAAGGGAGGCAAGGAGATGAAAGACAAATCCTTCTGGATCATCATTCTCATTGTTGTCGGGTTCCTGGGCTTCATGATGGGCTATGCCGTTCCGCCCTTCATGGAGGTTGGGTTCGGCCAGCGTGAAGCGGTCATGGAGGAAGGAACCCCGGGGGATGAAGAGTTGATGAAAGAGTACCAGCAGCTATATCAGGAAGGGGAGGAATCCCCTCAGGGTGGAGAATGAGGAGGCTGAGATGAAGACCGGAAACTGGATAATTATTGCAGTTCTCGTCTGGTTCGTGGGTTTTGTTGCCGGCTACAAGATATCAGCAAAGACCGGGACCGAGCCCGGCTACTTTGAGGCGGTGGAGGCCGCAGGCTATGGCGGTGGAAGCGAACTGGAGAAGCTCGAAGGTGTGAGCGATGAGATGATGCAGTATTATAAAGAACTATCGGAGGAGTCGGAATAGAGAAACGCAGAAGGAGTGGACATGAAAAAAATTCTTATAGCAGTGGATGAAACCAAGGGCTCCAGGACTGCGGTGGAGACCTTCAAGAGGCTCTATTCTTCAGCAAGGCCTGAAAGTGTTGTCCTGCTTACAGTCCAGAAGATGGAGGGGAAGTCCGTGATGGACGACCTCCTTAGTGATCCGGAGTTGAGTGAACTCAAAGAGGCCCTTAAGGGGACGGAATATCAGGAGCTTCTTGACAAAAAAGCCAGGAAGGTGCTCGAACACTATGCGAAGGAACTGGAGGAAATGGGGATACCCGAGCTCATAACCATGGTAAGGGAGGGGCACCCGGCGGAGGAGATACTCCAGGCAGCCACGGATGAAGGGGTGGAGATGATCATCATCGGTTCCAGGGGCAAGAGGCCCGGAACCCTCTTTGTTGGTAGCGTAAGCAGGGAGGTTGTGAACAACGCCGGGGTGCCGGTGCTTGTAGCAAGATGAAGGTTATACTCGGTGGCGGGCTTGCAGGTCTTTCTGCGGCCCTCAAGTTCAGGGACCTTGATGAGAGGTCCCTTCTTATTGAGCGGGGTGATGCGCCGGGAGGTCTTGCAAGGACCTTTGAGGCAGAAGGTTTCAGATTCGACCTCGGGGGGCACAGGCTGCTTACTGAGGATGCCCGGCTGGATGCCCTCTTCAGGGAACTTCTGGGGAGTGACCTCCTCAGGGTCAGGCGCAAGAGCAGTATCCTGCTGGGGGGACGGTACTTCGACTACCCGCTGAGACCGCTGAATGCATTATCAGGCTTCGGGGCCTTCCGGTCTGCAAGGATTATAGGGGAGTATCTCTATGAGAAGGTGCGGCAGCGGTTCGGGAAAGAAGAGGCCCTTTCACTCCGGGACTGGGTGAGAGGGAATTTCGGCAATACCCTTTATGAGATATACTTCAGGGATTACTCGGAAAAGGTCTGGGGGATCAGTTGTGATGAGATAAGCAGCGAGTGGGTCTCAAAGAGGATTCAGGGACTCTCCCTGGGAAAGGCAATCAGTAGTGCTCTCTTCAGGAAGAGGCACGGCTCGGAGCGGACACTCACCGACTCTTTCTACTATCCGAGGTCCGGGATCGGAGAACTGCCGGAAAGGCTCCTTCATGCAGCCCGGAGCCATACAACCTTTCTGGGCTCCACCGAAGTGGTGGAGATACACCACAGTGACGGGCTGATAAGGGGAATCACCCTCCTCACACCTGAAGGCATCAGACGGGTGACTGGAGAGGACTATCTCTCAACCATCCCTGTAACAGCCCTGCTCAGGGCGCTCAGGCCGTCTCCACCGGAGGACTTGATGGAGAGGGCCCGGACCCTCAGATACAGGGACCTCATTGTAGTAGTCATAATGCTTGATAAAGACAGTGTTTCCGACCTGACGTGGCTTTATATACCCGAGAGAGCCGTTCCTTTCGGCAGGGTTCATGAGCCCCGGAACTGGAGTCCTGAAATGGCACCAGATGGAAAAACCCACCTGGTGGTTGAATACTTTACAAATTCCGGTGATGACCTCTGGAACATGGAGGATGAAACAATATCCGATATCACGACCGGATTTCTTGAGGCCCTTGGTATTATAGGTGGTGAAGTGGTTACAGGTTACAGGGTGCTCAGGATACACCATGCCTACCCCGTTTTTGATATCCATTACAAAAGGACCCTTCAGAAGATCATGGATTACCTTGCACGATTCAGAAACCTTTCCCTGGCAGGAAGGACCGGCGGGTTCGAATACCTGAACATGGACCAGGCCATGCTTTCAGGGATGAATGCGGCTGAGGAGATGGGCAGGCGGGGGTTTCCGGAACTGAGATGCAGCACGGTTTTGCAGCCGGTTGCCGGTCAGGTTTCCAGGGAGCCCTGATGAAGATACTCCTCGTAATACCCCCCTGGCGGCCGGATGATATCTTTCCCTCCAGGACTGCATCGGTCCAGATCAATTACTGGGAACCCCTCGGGACGCTTTATGTGGCAGCAACCCTCAGGGAGGCTGGACATCAGGTGCGGTTCATGAACGGAGCCTTTACATCCCACAGGGAGATAATCGACGAGGCAAGGAGTTTCCAGCCTGATATCGCCGGGATATATTCCACCACCTTCGGCTGGAAGAGGGCGGTCCTTACGGCGGAGGGAATAAAGGCTGTCTCTCAGGATATATTCACGGTAGCAGGCGGTCCCTATCCTATAGCCAGGAGGGGGAAGGCCCTTGAGGAGGCCCGGCCGATTGATGCAGTGGTGACGGGCGAGGGGGAGATGACGCTTCAGGAACTTGCCCAATGCCTTCAGAGAGGCGGAGACCTTGCGAGTGTGAAGGGGCTTGCATGGAGGGATGGGGAGGGGATTGTTGAAAACCCGGAGATGCCCCTGATTGAGGACCTCGACAGCCTTCCTTTTCCGGCAAGGGACCTCCTTGGCGAACCAGACCGGTATATTCCCCCACCGGCAACTTACAGGCGGAAGCCTGTTGCTGTGGTGATCACCTCAAGGGGCTGTAACAGGAGGTGCATCTTCTGCTTCCAGATAGACCGGCGGAGGGAAAGGGGCATCAGGTTCCGAAGTGTCGGGAATGTCCTGGAGGAGATTGAAGAGTGCCTCCGGCAGGGCTACAGGGAGATAAAGTTCATTGACGACACCCTTGCCGCTGATTACGGGAGGGCCCTTGAACTGGCAGGGGAGATAAAGCGGCGGCGTCTCGATTTCACATGGTTTGCCTCTGCCTGTGTTCACCAGGTGGACTACCGGCTCCTGAGGGCATTCAGGGAGGCCGGCTGCTGGGCCATCCTGATGGGTGCGGAAAGCGGGGTCCAGAAGAACCTGAACACCCTGAGGAAGGGGATCACCCTTGAGCAGACGAGGGCGGCAGTCAAGGCAGCAAAGGATGCCGGGCTCAGAGTCTTTCTACCCTTTCTGATCGGCATACCCGGTGAGACCTATGAAGAGGCACTTCAGACCATAGAGTTTGCCTGTGAACTTGACCCTGATGTGGCGAACTTCCATGCCCTTACCCCCTTCCCGGGAACCGAACTTTATGAGAATATTGAAAAGTACGGCTCTCTCTCTTCTGAACTTGAAGACTACACCTACCAGGGAGCTGCCTTTGTCCCCTATACGATGACGAGGGATGAGATATTCCGTCTGAGGCAGATCGCCTTCAGGAGGTTCTACTCAAGGCCCCGCTTCCTTGTACGGAGGGTCCTGGGGATCAGGTCATTGCGGGATCTCGTCCTTTCAGTCTCCGGCCTGAGAAGCCTTGTCTGGCTCTGGGTAAAGGAAGGTGTGCTCAGGAGGGAAAGCAGCAGCCCGGGGATTTAGATAAAACCCGGCAGAGCCGAAAATCTCTTTTGGCAGGTTCTTCTGTTTTCTGGTATAATGATTTCAGGGAGGCGGGTCCAGAACTGGCGAATGCAAGGGGACAGCGACCAAAAAGCAAGGGGGCCATGCCATCCTGCCAGCGATGAGGTCTATCGCGCGCAGGTTGACCTCCTTTATGGCAACCTGCCAATAGGTCTGTATGGTTCAATCCTGAACTCAACCATCCTGGTACTGGTCCTGTTCAGAAGGGTTCCTCTCAAGGGGCTGCTCTTATGGTATCTCAGTATCCAGGTGATCAGCCTGGTCCGGTACCTTATCTATCGAAGTCGGAAGCAGGTCCCGGAAAGGCGCTCCCCCCGTCGGGATGCAGGACTTTTCATCGGTACCGCACTTGTTATTGGTCTTGCCTGGGGTAGCATAGCCTTTGCGGCCTTTCCCTCGGAACTTGTCTATCAGGTCTTCATAATATTCGTGATCGGGGGACTGGTTGCAGGAGCTGCTGCCACATATGCAGTGCTAATGCCTGCGTACCTTGCCTTCAGCCTGCCGGCTCTTTTGCCTCTTGTTCTAAGAGAATTCATAAGCAGAGGGGAGATGGGGTATGCCATGAGCGGGATGCTCACACTCTATTTTATCCTTGTAACCATGGCGGCAAGACATATTCATATGACGGCACTTAAGTCAATCATACTGGGTTATGAAAAAGACAGTCTTCTCCTTCAGCTTGCCACTGAGAAGGACAGGGCAGAGACGATCAATCTTGAGCTCTCCAAGGAGATAGAGCGGCGGAGAAAGGTTGAGGAGGACCTGAAGCGACACAGGGACAGCCTTGAAGAGACAGTGAGGGAAAGAACCAGGGAACTGAAGGAGGCAAACGAGGCCCTCCAGAAGGAACTCCGTCACAGGGAGCAGATGGAAAGGGAATTGCTCAAGATCCAGAGACTCGAATCCCTGTCTACCCTTGCCGGAGGGATCGCCCACAGATACAACAACCTGCTGACAGGTATACTCGGGAACATAAACCTGATCCAGATGCTCTATCCCGGTGACAGGAAACTGCTTGATAAACTCTCGGCAGCGGAGA
>WFTX01000120.1 GCA_015485235.1 Nitrospirota bacterium
AAATAAAGGTGGAAAGGGGGTTGTATATGTACAGGATTAAGAAATTCATCCGTCGTCTTTTCACTCCTGTCACCATAATGTTCATACCCCATACACAGAAGAGACCAGTAAGCATCAGGCTTCCGTCAATCGGCATCATATTTATCTTCATACTCTGGCTTTCTGCATCGATCTATCTTGTCTCCACAGGTGTGACGACAAAAAAGTACCAGGAGGTTTCGGAGCAACTTGATTTTTACCGTTCCCGCTTTGCCGACCTCCGCAACACACTGCTTTCTCTGAAGAAGGCAGAGTCAGACTTCAAACGACTGTTTGCATTAAACAAGAGGGAAGAGATTTTGGAAAATCTGGACATATCCGACACAGGCTCCCTTGATATGGAGGTCCTGAAGAAACAGATTGAAAAGACGATGGATACCGTCGGAGAGATCAGGGATTACCTCCGCCAGGAAAGGGACATCTATTTTGCCACTCCCCGGGGCAATCCGGTGGAAAACGGTTATATAAGCTCAACCTTTGGATGGCGTAAACATCCAAAGACGGGTAAGAGGGACTTTCACTCAGGGCTGGACATTGCCGCCTGGCCTGGCACGCCTGTAAGGGCCACGGCAGACGGTATAGTCAGTTTTGCCGGATGGTCCGGAGGGAGTGGAAGGCTTGTAGTGATAGAACACGGTTTCGGGTACACCACAGCCTATGCCCACAACAAGAAGATACTCGTCAAGGTGGGCCAGAAGGTCCACAGGGGTGAGATCATCTCCTTTGTTGGCTCCACAGGCAATTCAACGGGCCCCCACGTGCACTACGAGGTCTGGCTCGACAAGAAGCCCGTCAACCCTAAATCCTACCTCGGGGAGGAAAAACATGTTCAGCAAAAAGTACGATAAAGTGGAAACAATAATTGGCGAGAAGTCAACCGTAAGGGGTGAAGTCGAGATCAAGGGAACCCTCAGGGTGGATGGAAGGATTGAAGGGAACATCAGGTCGGACTGGGTCGTAATCGGGCCCAAGGGGGTGGTCAAGGGAGATATTATTGCCTCCGGCGTGGCCGTTGGTGGTGTGATAGAGGGGAACATCAACTCGAAAGAGGCAGTTGAAATAAAGAACAAGGGGAGGGTATCGGGCGATATCACAACTCCCAAACTCGTTATCATGGAAGGCGGCATCTTTGACGGACATTCCATGATGAACCAGAAGTCAGACAAGGTTCTTGAACTACCAGGCAAGACGGAAGCCCTGGCAGAATAAAGACAAAGTGAGCCGGTCATCAAGAAGGGTCTTTCCTGAAAACATATCCCTCCAGGAGGCCTGGGAAAAATGGGGAAAAGTCCTTGAGAGTATCCGCCCATTGCCTTCTGAGGAGATTCCCGTCATACACTCCCTGGGCAGGATTACGGCTGAACCTGTCATAGCCCTGAACTCCTCCCCCTTTTACAATTCCTCTGCCATGGATGGTTTTGCCGTCCGGTTTGAAGATACCTTCGGGGCCTCGGAGACTACACCGGTCCGTTTGAAAATAGGACCGGAGGCGGTTGAGGTAAACACCGGAGATCCCCTTCCCGAAGGCTTCAATGCTGTCCTGATGATTGAAGACCTCCAGATCGAAAACGGATACATAACGTTCCATGCCCCTGCCACACCCTACCAGAACGTACGGTCCGTAGGGGAGGATATCGTGAAGACAGAACTCATCCTTCCGGAAAACCATCAGATCCGGCCCGTTGACATCGGTGCGATGCTTGCCGGCGGGAATACCAGGGTCCTGGTCCGGAAGATGCCCCGTGCCGTCATCATACCAACGGGAAATGAGATAATTGATCCAGGAACACCGCTCGAGAAAGGCAAGATCATTGATTACGACAGTTTCATGATCGGTGCAATAATAGAGGCGTCAGGCGGGACCTTTGAGAGGGTGGATGTTGTCCCTGACAGTAAGGAGTTACTCAAGAAGACCATTTCGGACTGTCTCGACAAATCGGATTTCGTGGTAACAATAGCCGGTTCCTCGGCTGGAACGAGGGATTTCTGTCCCGATGCGATCGCCGAACTGGGTGATGTCCTGGTCCATGGAATAAGGATCAGGCCGGGCAAGCCTGTACTCCTTGGTCTTATAAATGAAAAACCCGTCCTGGGAATCCCCGGATATCCTGTAAGTGCCTATATAACCTTTGAACTCTTCGGTATTCCCCTTATAAACAGACTCAGGGGACTTCCTGATCCTCCTGAAGAAAGGATAACCGCCCATATCTCCCGCCCTGTAAGCTCGACACCGGGGAAAGAGGAGTTTCTGAGGGTGAAGCTGGGAAGGGTGAGGGATAAGTTCATGGCAACCCCTGTCGGGAGGGGGGCCGGAGCCCTGATGAGCCTCCAGCGGGCTGACGGAATAGTAAGGATTCCTGAGCTGAGTGAGGGCGCAGCACCTGGCAGTGAAGTCACAGTCAGGCTTCTGAGGCCCCTCCATGAGATAGAAAACACCCTTGTCATGATTGGAAGTCATGACATATCCATAGACATACTCTCAAACTGGCTGAAAAAGACCCATCCCTCTTTCAGTCTCTCTTCTGCCCATGTGGGTTCCATGGGCGGAATACTGGCGATCAAACGGGGAGAGGCCCATCTGGCAGGGACACACCTCCTTGACGAAGAGACCGGAGAGTACAACATACCATTTATAAGGAAACTCCTTCCGGACCTTCCTCTGAGGCTGGTAACCTTTCTCAGGCGGCAACAGGGCCTGATAGTTCCCAAAGGCAACCCCAGGGGCATAACAGGAATTCAGGATCTCACCAGGGATGATATTGTCTTCATAAACAGGCAGAAGGGCTCAGGCACACGGTTGCTTACCGACAAGTGCATCAGGGAAGCAGGCCTTGACCCATCAGAGATCAGGGGGTATGAGCGGGAGGAGTTCACCCACATGGGAGTTGCCTCGTCTGTTTTGAGCGGTGTTGCCGATACCGGGATGGGGATACTCACCTCGGCAATCGCCCTTGACCTGGATTTTATCCCCGTTGCAACAGAGAGATACGATATAATTGTTCCAGGGGAATTCGATGGTTTTCCTCCCCTGGCCGCCCTCCTTGAGATAATCAGAAAAGACGGAGAGTTCAGGAAATCCGTTCTCTCCCTCGGCGGTTATGAGGTGGATGATATGGGCAAGGTGGTTTATGAGCAATGAAAAAGCCCCTTGTCTCTCTGGAAAGAGTTACTCTTCCTCCCCCCTCCCCTTCTGACAAACGGGCTGACTGGGAAAGGTTCAAAGATGCCCTGGGAACAGAAGACCTGACCATCTCCACTGACCTTTTAAGGAAACTGCCGGGCCTTCTGAGAAAACAGGGATTCCAGTTGAACACTATGATTTCCCATTTCCCTCCCCGGGAAGTCATCTCCCTCCAGCCTGAGAATGCCTATGTCATAGCCCTTGACATAGGAAGCACGAACATTACCGGCTCCCTCCTTGACCTGAAGACAGGAAACAGGTCAGAGAGAATAACCCTCCGGAATCCGCAGACAGAAGATGGAACGGATATCCTCACAAGAATTCATCTTGCCTCCTCCGGAATGGGAGACTCACTGAGTGAAAAACTAATCAGGGGGATTAATCTCCTCATCAGCGATCTCTCGGCCATGGCCGGTATCGATAACCTGAATATCCATGCCATGGCTGTTTCGGCAAATACGGTAATGTCCCATTTCCTCCTCAATCTCCCTGTGGAGAACCTGCCCGTTGAACCCTATGTCCCGGTGGCTCACCGATTTCCGTCACTACATGCATCAGATCTGGGGCTCACAATCAACCCACACGGACTGATATATATCTTTCCCAATGCCGGTAGTTATGTAGGCGGCGACATCATCTCAGGGATAATCGCCTCAGGTGTTCACAGGGGGGAAAGGCCATCCGTACTGATAGACGTGGGAACCAATGCCGAGATCGTGATCGGGACAAAGGACTGGCTCCTTGCAGGGGCAGGGGCTGCAGGACCTGCCCTTGAAGACGGCATCTTCAGGGCCGGCAGGCAGGCTGGCAAAGGGAGCATCCGGAGGATAGAGTACATCCCTTCAGAGAGGATTTTCCGTTACGAGACTATTGACGGGGATAATCCGACGGGCATCTGCGGCTCCGGTGTGGTGGACCTTGTCTACGAACTCTACCATAACGGACTTATCGACAGGAGGGGCAGGTTTACTGAGAGCGCCGGAACCTTTGATCTTCAGGGTGAACCGGCACTGGAGATCGTCAGGGATGCCGGCATTCATGTCACAGAACGGGAGATAGAAAACTTTCTCAGGAGCAAGGCAGGTATGTTTACCGCCCTTTCAGTACTGGTACACTCCGTGGGGCTGGGGTTTCAGGATATAGAGAGATTTTATATTTCGGGTGCCCTCGGGACCGGTATCCCCCTGAAAAAGGCGATCGCGCTGGGGATGCTTCCGGATTTGCCGGTTGAAAGGTTTCTCCTTCTTGGCAATACAGCACTCTCCGGTGCTGAGATGCTCCTTCAGGATGCCTCGCTCATAGAGGAGGTTGAAGAAGTCCTTGGAAAAATAACCTACATGGAGATGAACACCTCTGCGGAATTCATGCAGGACTTTCCCTCAGCCCGTTACATCCCCCACGCAGACCCGGAGAAACTCAGGGACTGATCCCTGTTTCAGCAGGAGTTCCCCCAAAAAATACCCTTCTGGAGGGGAAACCATATGAAAAACAGAAGGAAAATGGATTCGACAAGTGGTCTCATAAGATTTTCCGAAAAATGGAGGAACTTTGTGCAAGTAAGTCAACATCCAGAGGATGTCCTATCGCTAACAAGACGGAAATTTTGACCCAACCAGGGCTCGCTCCGTTCACCTTCTGAAACTCGCTACCGCCCAGACAGTCCGAAGATGCCCTTCGGGACACTCCGCATCGCCGGGCAGGG
>WFTX01000121.1 GCA_015485235.1 Nitrospirota bacterium
CATAAGATTTTCCGAAAAATGGGGGAACTTTGTGCAAGTAAGTCAACATCCAGAGGATGTCCTATCGCTAATAAGACGGAAATTTTGACCCAACCAAGGCTCGCTCCGTTCATCTTCTGAAACTCGCTACCGCTCAGACAGTCAGAAGATGCCCTTCGGGACACTCTGCATCGCCGGGGAGGGTACCCCAAAATTTCCGTAAAATCGCTCATGACATCCTCTGTATAGAGTAAAAGGGAGAGGGAGGGTGCATGGGTATAGTAGTTTGAACGGCTTTAGCACACTGAAGCAGCCAGGAGGGCTGCTTCAGTGTGCGACCTCGGAGAAGGCCCTGGATGGCCTTCGAGAATGATGTGAAAACTCTATACCCATGTGCCCCTTATGAATTAGTCCACACGAATCAGGAAGTGTTGGAAATTTTTGGGGGAACTCTTGGCGGCCTGAAAGCATTGACAGCAGGGCACTTGGGGAGTTATCATAATAGATCATGTTTTTCAAACGGACCTTGTTACCGCTCCTCCCCATTGTGGCCATTATTCTATCCTGTGCCCCTGCGGTACAGAAGAAGGAGGCCGTTGAACAACCTCCGGAGAAACCCCTCACCGTTGAGGAGCAGAGGGAGCAGGCCACCCAGGCCTTCACTGAGGTCCTTGACCTGGTCGAAAAAGTAGAGAAGAGATCCGATGCCGTTCCGGAGATGGAGAAGCGGTATCTTGAGATCATCAGAAAATATCCTGACGCTCCCCTTGCCCAGGAAATACACTGGAGGCTCGTGGAGCTGTATCTGAGGGACTTTGATCCTCCCCGTGTTGACGATGCCCTTGCCGTTTTCGACAGTTTCAAGAAACGCTATCCCGATTCTCCATTGAAGACAGCGATTGAGGATACTCTCACGCGCTTTTATGCAGGAAAGGGGATGTGGGAGAGGTTGATTGAACTTCATTCCTACCGGATTGAGAAGTTCATCGAAACAGGCAAGATAGACAGCCCCTTCTTTCTGTTCATGTATGCCGAGGCCCTCAGGAACACGGGTGATACAGAGGAGGCGCTGAAGGGGTACAGGTGGGTGATAAAGACCTTTCCTGACTCTTCTATGGCTGATATGGCGAACAGAAGGATAAAGCTGATAGAGGAAAACAAGGAGCGATAGAGATGGAGGAGTTCGATGGCTGGACACTCTAAATGGGCACAGATCAAGCACAAGAAGGCCCAGGTCGATGCCAAGCGGGGGAAGGTCTTTTCTAAGCTTGCCAAGGAGATCTCCGTTGCCGCGAGGCTGGGCGGCGGAGACCCGCAGATGAATCCCAGGCTCAGGACGGTGATCGAGAAGGCAAAGGAAGCGAACATGCCCCATGAGAACATTAAGAGGGCGATCCAGAAGGGAACGGGTGAGCTTCCTGGTATGGCTTATGAGGAGGTTGTGTACGAGGGGTACGGTCCCGGTGGAGTGGCGATCATGATAGAGGTCCTCACTGATAACAGGAACAGAACGGTGGCCGAGATCAGGCATCTTCTCGGGAAGCATGGTGGAAGCCTTGGTGAGTCGGGATGTGTCTCATGGATATTCGAAAAGAAGGGATATATCATAGTTCGCAAGGAGACGATTGATGAAGATGCCCTGATGGATATAGCCCTTGAAGCTGGAGCGGAAGACCTGAAAAATGATCCTGCAGAGGACAGCTACGAAGTAATCACCTCACCTGAGGATTTTCTGGACGTAAAGAATGCCCTTCTTGAAAGAGGAGTACAGATCGAGAGCGCTGATGTTACCATGATCCCGAAGTCCACGGTATCTTTGGAGGGCCCGGCAGCTGAACGGATGATGAAACTGATGGAAGTCCTTGAGGATCATGATGATATCCAGAATGTTTATGCAAATTTTGACATACCAGACGAAGTCATGGCAGGTGCCGGTTAGTTGACATCTTCAGAGCCGGCCCCAGACTCCCGGAAAGGAGGGGAGAGAGGCACTGAATCCCTGTGAATATCGGAAGGTGAACTATTGCCAGGATATAAGGGGGGTTCCCAAAGGGGTTTCCAAGACTAAGGGGAGTACTGTCAGCAGTTTAAAGTTCCTCTGTTTTATCCTTCTTTTGGTGATGATGTCTCTCTTCGTGCTTACTTCCCCGTCCTTCGGACTCACTGAAGAGGAAGAGATCAATATAAGGGTCTTCAGGGAGGCAAGCCCCTCGGTGGTAAACATCACAACAACCACTTTCATCAGGGATTTCTTCTCCATATATCCCCAGAAGGGGGCAGGGTCCGGCTCAATTATCGATTCAAGTGGTTATATACTCACCAATTTTCACGTGATCGAAGATGCCTCAGAGATAAATGTTACCCTTTACGATGGCAGGAGGTTTCCTGCCAGGTTTGTAGGGGCGGATCCAGACAACGACATAGCCATAATAAAGATAAAGCCTGACAAGAGGCTTAGGCCTCTCAAGCTCGGGGATTCCGATGAACTTCAAGTGGGGCAGAAGGTCTTTGCCATCGGAAATCCCTTCGGGCTCAACTCTACCCTGACGACGGGGATAATCAGCGCACTGGGAAGGCCCCTTACGACAGAGACGGGAAGAAGAATCGACAATGTGATCCAGACAGATGCCCCCATCAATCCCGGCAACTCCGGCGGCCCCCTGATAGATACAGGTGGCAGGATGATAGGAATTAACACAGCCATATTCTCCCCTTCAGGCGGGAATGTGGGTATAGGATTTGCGATACCCGTATCAGTGGTGAGGGAGATAGTTCCTGACCTTATCAAGTACGGCAAGGTCAGGAGACCCTGGCTCGGGATCGTCGGGGTCCCGCTCTGGCCTGAACTTGCAAGGGCCCTTGAACTCCCTGTTGAAAGGGGTATCCTTGTATCAGAGGTGGACCCTGAGGGACCTGCAGCCCGGGCCGGTATCAGGGGTGGAAACCTCCCTGTCAGGATAAGTGGAACCCTTATCTATTTAGGTGGAGATGTAATTCTCGAGATCAACGGAAAGCCGGTGAACTCCATGGATGACATAAAGAGGGCCCTCAGAGGGAAGAGGGAAGGCGAGAGGGTTAATATCCTGATATCCAGGGCGGGAAAAAGAAAGAAGATCAGGATGAAAGTGAGGCTCAGGGGATGAGCCGGAGACTGGCGGCAGTCATACTGGCCGGGGGGGAAGGCACACGGATGAGGTCACGGCTTCCGAAGGTCCTCCACCGGCTCCTGGGACTACCCATGATTCATTATGTTGTTGAGGCCGTTACGTCTCTGGCCCCGGAGAAGGCTGTCGTTGTTGTGGGGAGAAAGTCCGGTAAGGCGATCAGGGAGGTCCTCTCAGGGGTGGATGGACTTGCCTTTGCCGTACAGAGAAGACCTCTCGGTACGGGGAATGCACTAAAGACCGGACTGAGTGCCCTGAAGGGGTTCAGGGGAGACCTCATTGTCCTGAATGGTGATACTCCGCTCATCAGGCCGGAGACGCTGAGGAAGCTCCTCAGCCGACACAGGCGGGGAAAGAATGCCCTTACCATATGCTCTTTCACAACCACCGAACCGGGAGGATATGGAAGAATAATCCGGGACAGATCAGGCAAGGCTGTTGCCATCAGGGAGGAGAGAGACCTTTCCCGGGAGGAAAAATCAATAGATGAGGTAAACAGTGGGATATACCTTCTCAATGAGACGGTTTTCCCCTTGCTGGGGAAGATACGGAAGAACCCGGCCAAGGGGGAGTATTATGTTACGGACCTCTTCGGGATTGTCCTCCGCAGCGGATTGAGAGCGGGAGTGCTGAAGATGGATGACGATGAGGAGTTTTCAGGAATCAATACAAAGAATGACCTTCTCAGGGTACAGTCCATACTGAGACAAAGAATAGTCCGGGGCTGGGTGGAAAGGGATGTATTCTTCATTGATGAAGAACGCGTTTATATACAGCCTTCGGTGAGGATCGGTCCGGGAACAACGATTTATCCCAATGTCTTCATGGAGGGGATCACCGTGATAGGGGAGGACTGCATGATATTTCCGAATGTCAGAATCAGGGATTCCTGGATCGGTGATAACGTTGTAGTTAAGGACTCCTCTGTGATTGAAGATGCCGAGGTCCACGACAATGTTGAGGCAGGACCCTTTGCAAGGATCAGACCCGGCTCGATCCTTATGGAATCAGCCAGGATAGGCAACTTTGTTGAGATAAAGAAATCCGTCATTGGGGTTGGGACAAAGGCCCAGCACCTGAGTTACATAGGTGATGCCGAGATAGGAAGGGATGTAAATATAGGAGCGGGGACAATCACATGTAATTATGATGGGGTGAAGAAACACAGGACCGTGATAGAGGACGGTGTTTTCATAGGGAGTGACTCCCAGCTTGTTGCACCTGTCAGGATAGGAAAGGGTGCCTATGTAGGGGCCGGTTCCACCATTACGCGGGATGTCAGGCCTGAATCGCTTGCGCTCACAAGGTCCAGACAGAAAGAGATCAGGGGATGGACCAGGGAAAAGAGCAAAAAAGCGGGAAGGAAAAAAAGAAAGTCCGGAAGCTGAGAGCATGTGTGGAATAATCGGATATCTTGGAAAGGGAAAGGGCGTGGAGATAGCCCTTGAGGGGTTACGTCACCTGGAATACAGGGGGTATGATTCTGCCGGGATCTCCTTCCTCTCAGATGGAGATTACACCGTTAGACGGTGCCAGGGGAAGATCAGGGACCTGGAGGCCATGATCAACGATGGCGATCTCTCATCTCCTGTGGCTGTGGGGCATACCCGGTGGGCCACTCATGGTGTGCCTTCTGAATACAACTCACATCCCCACAGTTCCGACTCCGTGATCCTCGTCCATAACGGGATTATAGAGAATTACCGGGAATTGAAGGATGAACTGGAAGGAGACGGCTATGTCTTCCGGTCGGAGACGGATACAGAGGTGCTTGCCCATCTGGTGGACCGGGAACACAGGAGGATGCCCTTTGCAGAGGCCGTTGCCGCGGCATTCAAACGTGTGCATGGTGCCTATGCATGCCTGATCCTCTCCCGCAGGGAGAAGGGAAGGATCGTCGGGATCAGAAAGGACAGTCCCCTTGTAGTGGGAATGGCTGAAGGAGAATACTTCATTGCTTCTGATATTCCGGCCTTCATTGCCTATACCAGGGACGTCATCTTCCTTGAAGACGGTGACATGGTTGTGGTCGATGAAAGGGGCCTGAGGATACTGAATGCCGGCGGTCGTGAGGTTTCAAGGGAGGTCCATCAAATAACCTGGAGTCCTTCTGTTGCAGACAAGGGTGGTTACAGACACTACATGCTGAAGGAAATTCATGAACAGCCCAGGGCGCTTTCCGATACCTTGAGGGGCAGGATTCTCCAGGGGGTGATGAAGATCAATGGAGAGGAGTTCGGTCTCTCCAGGAGAGATATTGAAGTGATCTCAAGGATAGTGATAGCAGCCTGTGGCACATCCTTTCATGCCGCGCTCGCAGGGAAATACATGATAGAGGGAATCGCCAGGATCCCTGTTGAAGTTGACCATGCCTCTGAGTTCAGATACAGGAACCCCCTTCTCCAGGAAGGCACTCTCTTCATATCAATAACCCAGTCCGGCGAGACCGCCGATACCCTTGCCGCACAGCGTGAAGCAAAGGCGAGGGGGCTCCGCACCATGACCATCTGCAATGTCCTTGGTGCAACATCGGCAAGGGAGGCTGATGCAGTCTTCTATACCCACTCAGGTCCTGAGCTGGGTGTTGCCTCAACAAAGGCATTTACCTCCCAGCTGGTCTCGCTCTACATGCTTGCAGTCCTCCTGGGACAGGAGAGGGGACTCCTTGACGATGCCGGTGCAGGACGGATGATCGAGCCCCTTATGAAGTTGCCGGAACAGGTGGAGACGGTCTGTAAAAGGGAAGACGAGATAAAGGCGATGGCAAAGGAGTACTTCAGGGCCAGGGATTTTCTTTTCCTTGGACGGGGGCTTCTCTATCCCATTGCTCTCGAGGGTGCGCTCAAACTGAAAGAAATATCCTATATTCATGCCGAGGGATACCCTGCAGGAGAGATGAAACACGGGCCTATCGCGCTTATTGACGAGGATGTTCCATCGGTCTTTCTGGTCCAGCCCGGACTGCTCGGAAAGAAGGTCCTTTCCAACATCGAGGAAATAAGGGCAAGGAAGGGGAGGGCAATAGTCCTTACCTCTGCAGATGAAGACGGGCGACTGGGAGAGGTTGACAGCCTCTTTGTCATACCCGGTACAAACGCCTGCCTTGAGACGGTTCTGATGTCGGTGCCGCTCCAGTTGCTTGCCTATCATATAGGAGTTCTGAGAGGCTGTGATGTGGACCAGCCCAGGAATCTTGCGAAAAGTGTTACCGTGGAATGAGAGAGGGAATGGATTTAATCGTCAAAAATCTGTTATTCTAAATAATTAAGGAGTTTTCAATGAAAACCGATCTCTTACTCAATGGCCTTAACCCGCAGCAGAAGGAAGCATTGCTTTACAATGACGGTCCCCTCATGGTTCTTGCCGGTGCAGGAAGCGGTAAAACCAGGGTCATTACTTACAAGTATGCATACCTTAACAAAAAGCACCGCTGTTCACCGGCGTCACTCTTTACAGTCACCTTTACGAACAAGGCCGCCAATGAGATGAGAGAGAGGATATGCAGCCTTATCGGGACCGATCTCCGGGACTGCTGGATTGGGACCTTCCACTCGCAGTGTAACAGGATCCTAAGAAGGGAGATTAAGGCCCTTGGTTATAGTCCGGATTTCGTAATCTATGATGAGACGGACCAGCACAACCTTATCAGGCATATCCTGAAGGATCTGAAGATTTATGAAGCCCTGTACAAGGGAGTTGCCTCAAGGATAAGCACGCTCAAGGCACAGCTTGTATCTCCTGAAGAGTTTCTCTCTTCAGGAGACGGCTTCGGTTTTGATGAAAAGCTCGCCAAGGTCTACGTCCGCTATCAGGATGAACTCCAACGGTGTAACGCCGTGGACTTTGATGACCTCATAATGCTCACCGTCAGGCTCTTCAGCGAGAACCCCGAGATACTCGATAAATACCAGGAGATGTTCAGGTATATCCTGGTAGACGAGTTCCAGGATACCAACCGGGCACAGTACGAATTTGTCAGGCTCCTTGCATCGAGGAACGGCAATATCGCTGTGGTTGGTGATGATGACCAGAGCATATACCGTTTCAGGGGGGCAGAGGTTAAAAATATCTTCAGGATGGAGGATGACTTCCCCGGCCTCAAGGTGATAAAGCTTGAGCAGAACTACAGGTGTACAAAAAACATACTCCATGTATCTTCTTCAGTCATAAGACAGAACCCCACAAGGAAGGAGAAAGAACTCTGGACAGAGAACTCCGATGGAGACAAGGTTCACTTCCACTGGCTTCCCAATGAAGAAGACGAGGCGCTTTATGTCACCAAGACCCTCAAGGATATATATCTGAAGGGAGTCTACAGTTATGGTGACATGGCGGTTCTGTACAGAATCAACCTCCAGTCACGGGCCCTTGAGGAGGCGATGAGAAGGGCGAGAATCCCTTACAGGATAGTTGGAGGGATCAGTTTTTTTGAAAGAAGAGAGATCAAGGACATACTCTCCTATCTCAGGATGATCATAAACCCCCACGACAATGTAAGCCTCAGAAGAATCATAAACACCCCCCAGAGGGGGATCGGAAATGCAACCCTTAACAAGATAGAACAGGTCTCAAGAAAGAAGGGGCTGAGCCTCTATGACGCTATCAGGGAGATCTGCAGGGAGAAGTCCTCATCACAGACCATCTATGAGCGGTTGATGGGTTTTGTTGAATTGATAGATGGCTTCGGCTCCCTCAGGAACGAACGGGCCTCCGAGGCGATAAAGGCTGTCGTTGACCGTTCAGGCTATGCTGAAGGACTTGAGGAGGAACGGCTTCAGAATATTGCGGAACTTATGGCCTCAGGGCAGGATGAACCACTTACCGCCTTTCTTGACAGGACCTCCCTTTATACAAGGCTTGACGATTACTCCGAAGGGGAGAGCGTTACGCTGATGACACTTCATTCAGCGAAGGGCCTTGAGTTTCCCGTTGTATTCATCGTGGGTCTTGAAGAAGGGCTTCTTCCGTACTTCAAGTCTGTTGACAATGTGGATGAACTCTGTGAAGAGAGGCGACTCCTCTATGTTGGGATGACGAGGGCAAAAAATCTGCTTTGTCTGACAGGGGCACAGAAGAGAAGGGTCTTTTCCAAGCTCCAGGATCAGGAGCCTTCAAGATTCCTCAAGGATATACCGAAGGACTGCTGTTACTGGATCGAGAAGACAAGTTGTCTGAAGGGTAGAAAGGACAGGGAGAAGGGGAATGGGAGAACCACGGTCTTTACCTCTCACTCATACAAGACGGGATGCAGGGTCCGTCATCCCAAGTGGGGGATAGGGGTTGTGAGGGACTGTTACG
>WFTX01000122.1 GCA_015485235.1 Nitrospirota bacterium
GGCTCTTCAAGGAAGGTAAAACATTCTCAGGAAGTTCAGATCCAATAAGGAAAGTCAGATACTGTTACCAAACTCAAATACTGTCGTAATGGTCAATTGCTATCAGGATAAATATCCAGGAAAAGCGCCCCTTACCCTGATAAGTGAATTTTGTAAATCTAAAAGAATTATATCAGAAATCATTCCAGAATGCAACTTTTTTTTAGACTGCTGGACAATGGAAATGAAGAACCCTGCGGCCACGGTACGGGCAGGCAAGACTGCAGGGTATCTTCCTGTCTTTCGTGGCTGGATTTTGTTCGGTATCATTTGAGGAATGACAGGCTCTTTTCGCTGGATTCGGGAGGATCTTTTTGCATTTAATCCACCCTTTCTTCCTGAATTCTCCCCCCCTTTTAAGGTATAATGTCCTTTATCATCAAGCAGAATCAGAGAAGATATTATATCCTATGAATATTTCGAAAACAGACATAAATATAGAACAGGTCCACTGATAGTCATGAACAGGATTGAAGAAAGATTCAGGAGACTCCGGCAGGAAGGGGGAAAGGCATTCATCCCCTACATAATGGCCGGGGATCCCTCACTCAGGGTGACGGAAGACCTCTTCAGGATGCTCTCACGGAAAGGCGCTGACATAATTGAATTGGGCGTTCCCTTCTCCGACCCCCTTGCAGACGGCCCCACCATTCAGGCAGCCGCGGAAAGGGCACTGAGTGGAGGGACAACCCTCAGGAAGGTGATCGGTCTTGTGAAGAGGCTGAGAAAATCGGGAGAGGAGACCCCCGTTGTTCTGATGACCTACATGAACCCGGTCCATGCCTACGGGATTGAAAGGTTCATGAAGGATGCCTCCTCTGCCGGCGTTGACGGCCTGATAATTCCCGACCTCCCCCCTGACGAAGGAAGGACACTCAGAGACATTGCCCGTCAGAGGGATATCTCCACTATTTTCCTCCTGGCCCCTACCTCAACCCCCGGGAGGATAGGCCTCGTTGCCTCTGCCTCCAGCGGGTTCATATACTATGTATCCATAACAGGCATCACCGGCTCAAGCCTCAGGGTATCCTCGGAGATGAAGAAGATGGTCGGCAGGATCAGGAAGAAAACGGATAAACCGGTATGTGTGGGCTTCGGTGTTAAGACACCGGGGGACGCTGCTGCTATCTCAGCCTTCTCAGATGGTGTTATAGTGGGAAGTTCCATAGTAAAGATGGCCCATGAAAAGCCAGGGAAGTTGCCCGGTTACATAAGGTCTCTCAGGCGGGCGATCCCGTCAGGGGAAGGGGGACTATAGGGATGGCCTGGTTCAAGAAGGTCAGGATAAGGAAGGAAGACAAGAGGGTGAAGATACCCGAGGGGCTCTGGGTCAAGTGCGGTAACTGCAAGGAGATAGTCTACAGAAAGGAAGTCCTCAGGAATCTCCAGGTCTGCCCCAAGTGCAACTACCACTTCAGGATAAGCGCGAGGGAGCGGTTAAGACTCCTCGTTGATCAGAACACCTTCCAGGAGCTTGATGCAGACCTTGTATCATCTGACCCCCTCAGGTTCAGAGACTCACTCCCCTACCTGGACCGGCTCAAAAAGAGCCGTGAATCCTCTGGCCTTTCAGATGCAGTCCTGACGGGAGAGGCAAAGATAAAGGGTATTGGCGTGATCATCGGGATCCTCGATTTCTCCTTCATGGGAGGGAGCATGGGTTCCGTCGTTGGAGAGAAGGTCACCCGTGCCGCTGAGACGGCCATTGCAAGAAGATATCCCCTCGTTATAGTCTCCGCATCGGGCGGGGCAAGGATGCAGGAAGGGATGTTCTCCCTTATGCAGATGGCAAAGACCTCGGCTGCCGTGGGCAGGCTGAAACAGGAGGGAATCCCCTATATATCCATACTCTCAGATCCTACCTTCGGGGGAGTAAGCGCAAGTTTTGCGATGCTTGGAGACATTATAATAGCCGAACCAAGGAGCCTGATAGGTTTTGCCGGCCCCAGGGTGATCGAGCAGACCATCAAACAGCAACTCCCCGATGACTTCCAGAGGGCGGAGTTCCTGCTGGAGCACGGCCTTATCGATATGGTGGTTGACAGAAAGCATCTGAAGGAGACCGTGGCAAGGATACTCAGGCTCCTCCTCACAGAGCCCTATCGAGAATGAATTACACTGAATGTATTGAATACCTCTATGGCCTTACCCACCACGGGATAAAGTTGGGACTTGAAAATCCCCGGAGGCTCCTTTCTATCCTGGGAAACCCCGAAAGGAGATTCCGGTCAGTCCATATCGCCGGAACGAACGGGAAGGGCTCGACCGCTGTTATGCTTGCAGGCCTTCTTCAGGCCGCCGGATGGAAGGTGGGCCTCTTCACCTCTCCCCACCTAATCAGGTTCACTGAACGTATCAGGATAAACGGTGCGGAGATAAAGGAAGAGGAGGTAACGGACCTCACATCCCGTATCAGGGAGCAGGTTCGGCGAGAGCCGGACCTCCGGCCAACCTTCTTCGAGTTTGTGACCGCCCTCGCCTTTTCCCACTTCAGCGACAACTCAGTAGACTGGGCAGTAGTGGAGACGGGCCTGGGCGGAAGGTTTGATGCAACCAATGTAATCAATCCTGACCTCACCATCATAACCCCTGTGGGGATGGACCACAGGGAGTTTCTTGGAGATACCCTTGAAGAAATAGCCTTTGAGAAGGCAGGAATAATAAAGGAATCCACCCCCCTTGTCCTTTCATCCCAGGAACCTGCTGCCCGTGAGGTTATACTCCGGAGGGCGGAGTCACTCTCATCCCCTGTAACCGAATACGGACGGGATTTCAGGGCAACCCTCAAAGGGAGCGCCCGCGGGGGGATGGAGTTCGACTTCCATACCATCTCCGGTGGCTCGGTAAAGGCGTCAATCACTGGTATAGAGATTCCTCTTCTGGGAAGGCATCAGGTGGAAAACGCCTCAGTGGCCATAGAGGCCTTCCTGGAACTTCTGAAAGAGAAAGAGAGCCCCACCAGCCTGAGCGGGATGATAAGGGATGCCCTTCTCAGGACCTCCTGGCCCGGGAGGCTTGAGTTCAGGTCATTCCTGGGTATGCCCCTTCTGCTTGACGGAGCCCATAACGGCGAAGCCGCCGTAAGCCTTGCAGCTTTCCTGAAAGGACTTCTTCATAGTGGTGATTTCAGGGGCATTACGCTGATATTCGGGGCCATGAAGGACAAGAATATCAAAGATATCCTCGCTCCCCTGCTCCCCATAACTGAGAGGCTTATTATTACCGCAGCAGGTTATGAAAGGAGCGAAACTCCTTCCGGGATAATGGATCTGTTGCTCTCCGACCCCGGCCTTTCAGCTTCTCTTCCCCGGACCGAACTGCTGACCGCCCCCGGGGTGGAAGAGGCCCTCAACGTGGCACAGAGTCTCAGCCGCGATGGTGAACTCACAGTCCTGACGGGCTCCCTCTATCTCGTGGGAGACGCCATGGAGGTGCTTGGCGGGACTCCGGTCTTAAGGGAGCTTTCCGAAAGCCGATGAAGAGTCTCAATGCCATAATACTGCTTCTCATCTTGCTTGTTCCATCCATTGCAAGTGCCCTTTCCGGAGAGAAGGAGGTTCTGATCGAGGCAGACAGGCTGGAGTATCTGAAAGAAAGCCAGACCTACCATCTCCGGGGGCATGTGAAGATAGTCCAGGGTAATGCAACCCTGCTGGCAGACTCCGTGGACTACAATCAGGCCACAGGAGACATAACCGCCCGGGGAAATGTAAGCTTCGATGACGGGGAATCCCTCATCAGGGGTGAAGAACTCAGCCTCAATCTTGATACCAAAGATGGGACTATAAAAAAAGCGGATATTCTCTTCCGGAGGGATAACTACCACGTCCGGGCAGACCTGATCCACAAAAAGGGTGAGAAGGAGTACAGCCTCTCCCGGCCTGTCTTCACCACCTGTGACGCACCTGTCCCTGAATGGTGCTTTCAGGCGGAAAGGGCGGATATTGTGCTGGAGGACAGGCTGAAGGCCCGGAAGGTGAAGTTCAGGATAAAGGGGCTCCCCGTTCTCTACAGCCCTTTCTTCTGGGCCCCCATCAGTACAGAGAGAAAGTCGGGCCTCCTCATCCCGGAGGTCGGCTACCGGAGCAACAAGGGCCTCCACTGGCGTCAACCCCTATATCTGGTACTGGCACCCAACAGGGATATGACGGTCTATCTGGATTACTTCTCAAGGCGCGGGCTGGGCGAGGGTCTTGAGTACAGGTATATTGAGAGAGGAACCGGGGAGGGGAAATGGTATATCTTCCACCAGCACGACCGGAAACTGGAAAAGGATTTTCTCGAGTTTACAGGACGGCACTCATTATTCCGGAAAGAGGGTGTCTCGGGTTTTCTGGATGTGAGTCTGGTGAACCGGAGGAGTTATCTCCAGGAATACAAGCACCGCGTTGCCGAGCGGGTCCAGCGGTACCTGGAATCCACGGGGGAACTCTCCCTGCCTCTTGCCTATGGCAGGTTATCACTCATGGCAAGGGGCTGGCAGGATATGAGCAAAGAGGGCAGGACCGGGGATATCCCTCAGAAGGTACCTGAGGCAGCGATTGAAATTTATCCCTGGAGATACAAAGCTCTCTATCTCTCCCTCAGGACGAGCCTGGGCTATTTCTATTCCGAGAATCTCCACAGGGCGATAAGGATGGACATTCATCCCCGTCTGCTCCTGAGCTCCGGGGATGAAGTCCGGGTAACCCAGTCCCTTGGCCTCAGGGAGACACTCTACAGCTTTTCCAATACGGATGATTATCCATCCAGCCTTTCGCGGGAGTCCCTTGATTACCGCATCCGGGTTCATTCCGGGTTCATGAAGAAGTACGGGGACGTACTTCATCTCATGGAACCGGAAGTCAGCTACTCCTTTATCCCGGAGACAGAGGAACTCCCCCTCCTTGACAGGACAGAACTCTATGACAGGGTCTCCCTCATAGAGGCGGGTATCAGGAACCATTTCTTTTACAAGGGGGATGAGGTCCTTTCGCTCCGGATTACCGAGGGATACGACTTCCACGGGGGAGACCGCCCCTTCGGCCAGATCAGGCTTGAGGCCTCGCTGTTTAAACCGTTCCCCCTCAAGGTGGATACATCTTATGACCCGAACTCCGGAGAGTTTGAGAGGATCAACTATACACTGGGGGTCAGGGTGAAGGGGATAGGAATTTCCCTCTCCCAGAGGTATTCAAGAAAGGATGATATCCTATCCTACACCGGCGGGATTGAGATACCGGTCACCGGGAAGTTCAGGATCCTCTCCGGCATCTGGTATAACGCAAAAGGGGAAGGACTTCAGGACCTGACTATAAAGGCGGTCTATACAGGCCAGTGCTGGGGCTATACCCTGGCCTTCAACAAACGGCCCGATGACTACGGCATCTTCTTCATGATAGAACTCAAGGGGCTCGGGGCGATAAAACTCACGGGGATCTGAGATACTCCTCGATCCTCATGACCGATTCATCTACGGTCATCCTGTCTGAATCTATCACCACCTCAGGGTGGAAGGGCTCTTCATAGGGGACGGTCACTCCCGGTACAGGCCACCCCTTTTCTCCCTTCTCGTATATCCGGTCAGGAGCGGAATGCCTCCTCCTCCTTCGCTCCTCCCTCTCCCTGCATATCTGAACCGGACATCTTACATAGACTTCAATGAAATTACCTATGGCCTCTCTTGCAAGAGCCCTCCATCTCCTCAGGTTTCCCGTGGCGTCGATAACCACCGGATGTCCCGCCTCACTCAACCGTTTTGCCAGATAGACAATAGCCCGGTAGACTATCTCCCTCTCCTCCTCACTGTAGGTGGGCTCCGGGGTTACGACCTTCCTCAGCTCATCCATCCTCAGGACCTGACATTCGGGATGTCTTTTCAGGAAGGCCTCTGCAATAGTGGACTTTCCGCTGCCGGGAAGCCCTGTTATCCATATCACCATGTTCTCCATTGATCCTCAAATCCATTATACACCGTGCTTTGAGGAAAAAGCATTGTTGATTGGGTTAAAATTAAAAGATGTCTGAAACCCCTCAAAACATTCAGCCCCTTCCCTTCAGAAAGGGGCTTTACAGAACAGAGCCCCGGAGAATATCCCTCTTCGCACGGGCCCTCCCGTCAGTCAGGTTTTACCTGGATATGATCCGGACCGTCCTGAGGGCCGGCAGGAAGGCAAAACGGGGAGAGTACAATGATACCGACTGGGCAGAAAGCAGCAGGGAGATCCTTGATGCCCTGGAGAGGGTGGGTGTAAGGCTTGAGATCACGGGCATTGAGAACTTCCGGGCGCTTGAGGGCCCCTGCGTATTTGTAGCCAACCATATGAGCACCTTCGAGACCTTTGTCCTCCCTGTAGTTATCGCCCCATTCAAAAGGGTTACATTCGTGGTCAAGGAGAGTCTTGTAAAATACCCTGTATTCAAGCATGTGTTGATCTCCCGGGACCCCGTTGTAGTTACCAGGGAAAACCCCCGGGAAGACCTCACACGGGTCTTGAGACAGGGGACAGAAAGACTGAAAAAAGGCATATCAATGGTAATATTCCCCCAGACAACGAGGACCGACGGGTTTGACCCCAGGCAGTTCAACTCAATCGGTGTCAAGCTGGCAAGGAGGGCGGAGGTTCCCGTCATCCCCATAGCCCTCAAGACCGATGCCTGGGGGTGCGGCAGATTCATCAAGGACTTCGGGAAGATCGATCCCTCAAAAAGGGCCTTCTTTGCCTTTGGAGAACCCCTCTGGATAAAGGAGAGGGGGGTGGAGGAGCACAGGATGGTCATGGACTTCATCAAGACCAGACTTGATGAATGGAAGGGGGAGGGAACTCTGTCTTAAGCGTCTATCCATTGCAATTTCACCTCAAACTGTGTTACTCTGTCTGGCACTCCATGTTAGGAGAAGAAGTCTGCCTGATTTTCAGGCATTAAACTACACACGCCGGCACCCCTGCCAGAGCTGGTGCCTGCCGGTTCAACCCGTCAGGTGAGTTAGGGTCGGCGGAGGAAAAACCAGAAGGAGGTATAACTGTATGTCAGTAGTCACGATGAAGGAACTGCTCGAGGCAGGTGTCCATTTCGGCCACCAGGTAAAGCGCTGGAACCCGAAGATGAAGCGTTACATCTTCGGAGAGCGTAACGGCATCTACATCATCGACCTTCAGAAGACGATGAAGGGTGTGGACGATGCCTACAATTTCATGAGGGATGCCGCTGCCTCGGGGCAGGATGTCCTCTTTGTAGGGACCAAGAAGCAGGCCCAGGATTCCATCCGGGAGGAAGCGGAAAGGGCGGGAGCCTTCTATGTGAACCAGAGATGGCTCGGCGGGATGCTCACCAACTACTCCACCATCAAGAGAAGTATCGAGAAACTTAAGAAGATCGAGAAGATGAAGGAAGACGGCACCTACGACGCCCTCACAAAGAAGGAGTCGGCAAAACTTGAGAAGACCAGGCTCAAGCTGGAGAAGAACCTGGGCGGTATAAAGGAGATGAAGGATACGCCGGGAGTGGTCTTCATTGTTGATCCCAAGAAGGAGCATATTGCGGTCCTGGAGGCAAGAAAGCTCCAGATACCCATTGTGGCAATTGTTGATACCAACTGCGATCCCGACGAGATAGACTATGTAATCCCCGGCAATGACGATGCGATAAGGGCCATCAGGCTCCTTACTTCAAGGATGGCGGATGCAGTCTTGGAGGGCCGCGAGATGCTTCAAAAGAAGATTGAAGAAGAGGCCGAGAAGGCCCGTATAGAGGAGAAGATCCAGATGGAAGAGGCTGAGGAGGCCGGCGAGGCCGCAGATGAGGTCAAATCGGAAACTCGTTCCGGAGAAGAAAAAACAGCGACCGAGGAGGTTTCAGAATGAGCGTTACAGCAGAGATGGTGAAGAAACTGAGGGAACAGACCGGGGCCGGAATGATGGACTGCAAAAAGGCCCTGACCGAGACTTCGGGGGACTTTGACAAAGCCGTGGAGTTTCTAAGAAAGAAGGGGCTTGCCGCCGCAGAGAAGCGTGCCGGCAGGGAGGCCTCTGAAGGAGTGATCGGCTCTTACATACATATGGATAAGATCGGTGTTATGGTGGAGGTGAACTGCGAGACGGACTTTGTCGCCAGAACGGATGAGTTCAAGCAGTTTGCCAGGGATGTGGCCATGCACATAGCGGCTGCCAATCCCCGCTTTCTCTCAAGGGAGACCGTGCCTGATGAAATCCTTCAGAAAGAGAAGGAGATATACAGGGAACAGGTAACAGGAAAGCCGGAACACGTTACTGACAAAATCGTCGAGGGAAAACTGGAAAAGTTCTATTCCGAAAACTGTCTCCTTGAACAGGTCTTTGTGAAGGACCCCGACCAGAAGAAGACGATCAAGGACCTTCTTACGGAGATGATCGGAAAGATCGGAGAAAACATCGTAATAAGAAGGTTTGTAAGGTACCAGCTTGGTGAAACGACGGAAGGCTGAAAAGAAGTCCCGTTACAGACGGGTCCTGTTGAAACTGAGCGGTGAGGCCCTGATGGGTGAGCACTCCTACGGCATAGATGCCACGACTGTGGAATACATGGCCTCGGAGGTGAAGTCCGTCTATACCATGGGAGTGGAAATTGCGATCGTGATCGGCGGCGGGAACATCTTCCGGGGCGTTGAGGGCTCTGTCCGGGGGATGGAGAGGGCCACTGCCGATTACATGGGGATGCTTGCCACTGTCATAAACGCCCTTGCACTCCAGAACGCCCTTGAAAAAAAGGATATCCCCACAAGAGTCCAGTCAGCCATAGAGATGCATGAACTTGCCGAGCCCTATATACGGCGGAAGGCGGTCCGTCACCTTGAGAAGGGAAGGGTGGTCATATTCGCCGCAGGCACGGGGAATCCCTACTTCACCACTGATACCGCTGCCTCACTGAGGGCGATGGAGATCGGGGCCGAGGTGATAATGAAGGCAACAAAGGTTGACGGTGTCTATTCCGATGACCCCGTAAAGAACCCCAAGGCCAAAATGTTCAGGAAGATCACCTACATGGATGTTCTGAGGAAGGGGCTTCACGTGATGGACTCCACCGCCATCTCCCTCTGTATGGACAACGCCCTTCCGATTGTGGTATTCAATGTAAAGAAGAAGGGCAACATCAGGAAGGTGATCGAAGGCAGGAATATAGGAACCTTCGTGGGAATTAAATAACTCGGACGGGAGGCAAGGATGGACAAGGAACTGAAGAAGAGAGCAAAGGAAAAGATGGAGAAGTCTATCGAGATACTCAAAAAGGACTTTGCATCCATCAGGACTGGAAGGGCATCCATCTCCCTGCTTGACGGGATAACCGTTGATTATTACGGAACCCAGACACCATTGAACCAGGTTGCCACCCTCTCGGTTCCCGAACCCCGTCTGATTACGATACAGCCCTGGGACCAGAGCATGATAGCCGGGATAGAAAAGGCCATAATGCAGTCCGACCTCGGGCTTAACCCCTCCAATGACGGAAAGATCATCAGGATTGCCATCCCTGAACTCACGGAAGAGAGGAGAAAGCAGCTCGTAAAGGTGGTCAGAAAACGGGCCGAAGAGGCAAGGGTGGCTGTAAGGAACATAAGGCGTGAGATAAACGAGGAACTGAAAAAAATGGAGAAGGAAAAAGAGATCACCGAGGATGACCTGAAGAGGTCTCTTGACGAGGTGCAGGAACTTACTGATGGATTCATCAAGGATATTGAGAGGGTACTGAAGAAAAAGGAAGAAGAGATAATGGAGGTCTGAGGGCGGCTCTCCCCTTCAGACCCTTGACTGTTTACTGAACAGGAGGTCCTATGAACGCAAATTTCATGGTAAAGGTAGAAGATGCCAAACTCCCCGATATCCAGAAGGCACTGAAAGCCGCCGGAATAAAGGTCAGGAGTATCATAGAGGTCTACAAGGAAGAAACGGCGGGGAAAGAGGCAGACAATGGCAAAAAAGAGGGGTAGAAAAAAGCCCTCTCCCAGGGAAACTCCCGAGGAAAGAAAGGCCCGTCTCCGGAAGATACTCATTGCCAAAAGGGATGAGATACTGAAGGAGGCAAAGGAGGAGATCGGTAAGTTCATCAGGGGTGAGAACAAGGAACTTGTGGAGACCGCCCTTGATGACGGTGACTGGTCAGTGGCAGATCTTGCCGAGGACCTGAACCTCCGTAAGCTCACAGCCCATAAGGAACGTCTGAACCGGATTGATGAGGCGCTCCGGAAACTGGAGGACGGCACCTATGGGATCTGTGAAGACTGCGGGGCCGAGATAAGCGAAGAGAGACTGAAGTTGATCCCCTTTGCCATATACTGTGTGGAATGCCTGGAGCACCGGGAGAAGCTTGAAGAGATGGAAAGGGAGTTCTGAAGCATAGAGGATTTAGTTTCAGTATTCAATCCTCTCCAGAAAGAGTCCCCTTGCCGGGGCGGTGGGCCCGGCAAGGCTTCTGTCCGCTCCTTTCATGATTCCAGACATCTCCCCTGGAGCAATCTTCCCCCGTCCGATCTCAACCAGCGTCCCGACAATGTTCCTCACCATGTGCCTGAGAAAGGCATCTCCTTCGATGCCTATCCTCAACAGCCGTCCTCTGAGGGAGAGGCCCAAAAACACCGGATTTTCAATTACACCCACATCAAAGGAGATAATTGTCCTGACCGGGGATTTTGCCCCGCATCCGCTTCCCCTGAATGAAGAAAAGTCATGCCTTCCGAGAAGGCACCTGGATGCCTCTTTTATCGCACTGATATCAAAAGAACAGGGGAGATGCCATGCATAACGGTAAAGAAAGGGGCTCTGGACCTCAGAGAGGTCAATCAGATAAATGTACCGCTTTGAACGGGCATCATAACGGGGGTGAAACCCCTCTTCCACTTCTATTGCTTCACTTATCCTGATATCCCTCGGAAGCATGGAATTGAGCGCCCTGAGGAAGACACCTGGAGAGTGGGATGACCGTGTGCTGAAGGCCGCCACCTGCCCGAGGGCATGCACCCCGGCATCGGTCCGGCCGGCTGCTGCAAGCCTGACCTTCTCGCCGGTCATCTTACCGAGGGCATCCTCAATTACCTCCTGGATCGTGACCGCATCCGGCTGGACCTGCCATCCGGCATAGCCTGTACCGTCGTACTCTATGGTCAGCCTGATCTTACTCATGTTCCATCCACCTGAAGTGTATTTTATCACACCAAACCGGGCTGTTTTCCCTCTCATAAAAAATCCTTATATGCTCTTCGCAACTTTTAATGGGCTCTTCCCTGGGAGTTGACCCTATTTTTATTGACAATTTACCCCTCCAATTGTTATAAAGATAATCCAAATCTTTATTAAGGAGGTGTGCTCTTATGAAGCTTGCCGTATTCGTGAATGAGTATAATGAGCCGGCGATACTTGAGAGACTGAAGGCGGACAGGTTCGGGATCGTCCTGGTTCAGAACGGGGTCTATCATGCTGCACTGAAGAATAACGGGGAGGCCTCACCGGTACTCAGCCGGGATGCCGAATTCTATGCCCTTTCGGAAGACCTCCAGTCAAGGGGACTTTCCGAGGGAAACATAGACCCCAAGGTGAAGGTTATCGATTATGAGGGCCTTGTTGACCTCATCTTCAACGATTACGAAAAATTCATGTGGCTTTAAAGGAGGAGCGAAATGGGAAAATTGACAATAGGATGTTTTTCATCCCTCGTGGGCTCAATGAGCCTCGACTTTGCAGTCAAACTTTCGGAGGCCGCTGTCAAGAAGGGTCACGAGGTTGACCTCTGGCTCTCAGGAAACGGGGTCATGCTCGGGAAGACCGGACAGAGCAAGTTCAGGGATTACTCCTATCTTGCCGGCCCTGTTGAGGAACTCCTCAAGACAGGCAAGTTCAAGGTGACGAATTGTGAGGCCTGCGCCAAGGCCCGGGGTATTGACAAGAGTGACACCATGGAAGGCTTTGGAATCCACAGCATGGACTGGTACCTTGCGAGTGCCTTCAGTGCTGACAGAGTCATTCATATAGGAGGTGAGTAAGATGGCTATAAAGAAGATGGCATTCATTGTGGACAAACTCCCTTACAAGTCTGAGACATCCAGGCTCGCCCTCACCCATGCAATCTCAAGCCAGACCGTTGAGATCTACCTTGACGACGGCGACAATGTTGAGCCTGTGCTTGCCTTTGTGGGTGATGGTGTGCTGAACTGTCTGAAGGATCAGAAGGCCCTGGACATCTATGGCGTCACAAGTCTGGAGATGCATATCAAGAACGCCCTTCTCCTCGATCTGAGGGTCCTCGTCTGCAAGGAGGACCTTGAGCGGTTCGGCCTCTCTGAGGACAACATAGTTATGGATGCTGAGGAGATTGGTGGTGAGATTACAACAGAGGTTGTCCCCTTTGAGAAGATCCAGGAGGAGATGGCCTCATCAGACCACTTACTTTATTTCTAAATAACTCTTTAAGGAGGAAGCACCATGTCAGAGCTCAAGACGATGGACCCGACAGATACCCTTGATGTCCTTGGAAGGGTATGCCCCTATCCGCTGGTTCTCACGAAGAAGAAGCTTGAAAAGATGAACAGCGGTGACGTTCTGAAGATCCTCTGTGATGCCCCTGCATCGGCTGAGGATTCCATTCCCCGATATGCCGAGAAGCAGGGCTATCCGATCGAAGTTGTGAAATTGGAGGACAAGGGCTACTGGGAAATCTTTATCCAGAAAAAGTAATCCTGTCTTACATAAAAAGGGGCTCCTTCTGAAGGAGCCCCTTTCTGTTTCACCCTGAAGGGATGTTTTTTACATCTCCTGGATGGTGATTGCATCGGTCGGACAGACACCAAGACAGCTTTCGCAGTAGACGCACTCTGCGGAGTTTGCAGGATCGGATTTACCGTCCCCGTTCATCTCAAAGACACCCTGGGGACAGATGTTCACGCACTCCTCACATCCTTCGCACTTGTCATTGTCCACGGTAACAATATACAATTCTATTCACCTCCTTGAAAGAATTCCTCAAGTTTATTAATTATAAAAATTCTTTATTAAAAAAATCCAGGGCCGGGCACATGGATATTCAGGATGATGAGTAAAGGGTTGATACAGACATATCCATGTCTCGTCTGAAGAAAAGTGGATAAAAGACGCTCATTCCAGGCATGTTTTTCAGAAACACTTCACCACATCTTTATCCTGATCTGATCAAGGTTCAGTCCCTCTTCTGCCAGTTTCCGGATATCCCTTGGGTGGAAGATCCCCTTTTCCGTGATGATGGCGGTCACGTTACGGGCAGGGGTTACATCAAAGGCCATGTTCAGGACATTCACCCCCTCGGGGGCGATGGAAACCCCGCTGATATGGGTTACTTCTTCAGGGGGTCTCTCCTCAATGGGGATCATATCCCCTGATGGGATGGTGAGATCAATGCTGCTCAGGGGGGCGGCCACATAGAAGGGGATACCGTGCTCCCGGGCAAGGACGGAGACGGTGTATGTACCTATCTTGTTTGCCACATCACCGTTTCTCACGGTCCTGTCAGTCCCGACGATGCAGAGGTCTATCTCCCCTTTCCTCATCAGGGCCCCTGCTGAGTTGTCCGTGATCAGGGTGACGGGGATGCCCGCCTCCATGAGTTCCCATGCTGTCAGACGGGCTCCCTGGAGAACGGGCCTTGTCTCATCGGCTATCACCCGTATCTCCTTACCCTGTTCCCTTGCAACGAGCATCGGGGCGGTTGCAGTCCCGTAGCCACCTGTAGCAAGGGCTCCTGCATTACAGTGGGTGAGTATGGTGTCGCCGTCACGGATCAGTTCAGCCCCGTGAACGCCTATAGCCCTGTTTGTCTCTATATCCTCCTCAAGGATCGCCTTTGCCTCCTCGACAAGGAGTTCCTTCACCTTCTGTACCGGTTCATCAAGGTTCTTCCTTAGCAGGCTGTTCATCCTCTCTATCGCCCATCTGATATTGACTGCTGTGGGACGGGTTGAAACAAGGGTGCGGGCAGGCTCTTCAAGCCGTTCTGATAGTTGTTGCACCGAATCTGCCCTTATAGCCAGGGCAGCAAGGGCGAAGCCCATTGAAGCGGCTATGCCTATAGCCGGAGCCCCTCTGATCCTCAGGCTCCTTATGGCCTCGGCAACATCAAGGTAGTCTTCTGTCTCAATGTATACGATCTCGCGGGGAAGCCTGGTCTGATCCAGGATCCTGACCTTACCGTCTGTCCATTCAATCGCCTTTACCATCCTGCTATTTTAACATAAACCTCAGAGGGTGTAGGTGGCAGAGGGCAGGGTGCAGAGAATGAAGAGAGGCAAGGTTAAGCTCGAGGCTGAGGTTGAGAGAATCCGTATTATCCGTGTTGATCTGTGTCCTGATTTCAGAAGTAAAAAGCAAGAAACAAGAAGTGGGAAGTCCCCGGACCCCTCAGTGGTTCATCAAACAAAAAATACGAATATCAGCATCAGGATGGTAAGGATTGTAATGGTGAAGACCGTCCCCCAGGCGATGATATTGAAGCCCCTTGAGTTGGTATGCTCCCCCATTATCTTCGGGTTATTCGCTATCCTGAGGGCATAGATGAGGACAAAGGGTAGTATAAGCCCGTTCAGGACTGATGAAAGGACCATCAGCATCACAAGGGGCGCCCCGGGTAGCATCACCAGGAGAGAAGATATTCCTATAAGGGAGGTATATATCCACATGAACTGGGGAGCCTCCTTGAAGGACTTGCTTATGCCTGCCTCCCACCCCATGGCCTCACAGGTATAGTAGGCCGTGGCAAGGGGAACGATTATGGCACCGAGGATCGAGGCGTTTGCCAGGCTTACTGCAAAGAGGACAGAGGAGAGGTTTCCTGCAAAGGGCTGTAAAGCCATCGCAGCCTCTCCTGCATTCTCGATCCTCACGCCTGCAGGAAAGAGTATGGTCGCACAGGTCACTATTATGAAGAAGGAGACTATGTCGGTGATACTGCACCCAATCACGACATCAAGTCTGGAGGCCCTGTACTCCTCCTTCTTGATCCCCTTCTCTGCAATGGACGACTGTAGATAGAACTGCATCCAGGGGGTAATGGTCGTCCCGATGATGGCGATGGTGAGCATTATATACTCGGGATCTCCGGTGAGCCTGGGGATTACAAGGGCCTTGGTCACCTCGGACCAGTCCGGCCCTGCCATGATCCCTGCAATCACATAGCCGAAGTAGATTATAC
>WFTX01000123.1 GCA_015485235.1 Nitrospirota bacterium
CAGGAGAGGACATCGTCATCGGGATATCGGCAAGCGGGAAGACCCCCTTTGTGTTGTCCGCCCTCAGGGAGGCAAAAAGGCGGGGAGCAGGCTGCTGGCTTATCACTTCCAACCCTGTGGAATACGGGTTCCTTGACGGTCAGGTCTTTCTCCGGACAGGACCTGAGATGGTGGCTGGCTCCACAAGGATGAAGGCTGGCACTGCTGCAAAGATGGTTCTGAATATTATTTCCACAGCCGTGATGATAAGACTCGGGAAGGTTTACAGGGGGTACATGGTTGACCTCGTTCCTCTCAGCCGGAAATTAAGGAGGAGGGCGATCCGGATAGTCTCAAACCTGACCGGGGTTCCGGAGAAGGAGGCAGAAGACCTTCTTCAGAGGTCCGGCTGGGCTCCCAAGAAGGCGATAGTGATGAAGGCGTTGGGGGTATCTTCCGGAGAGGCTGAAGAGATGCTCAGAAAGGCCGGTGATTCCCTCCGGAAGGTACTGGAATGAGGATCATAGGTCTCATGTCCGGGACATCCCACGACGGCGTGGATCTTGCCCTTGCGGATATCACAGACGGGAGGGACAGGGTTTTCTTCAGATCATGGAGCCGGTCTTCGTTGCCAGTCCGGGACAGAGGTATTGAGAACATCTCTATAAGGCTTCTTAAACATCTTAGTCTGCCCTATCCGTCCCGGTTGAGAAAGGAGATTTCCCTTGCCTTTGTTGGTGACACCAGAAGGGTATGCAAGCTTGATTTCAGCCTCGGGGAATTCTTCGCTGACGGGATACTCGCTTTTCTGGAGAAGGAAGGGCTCACCCCCTCGGAGATTGATGCCGTTTCATCCCACGGACAGACAATACACCATATTCCACCTGCAAGGGGCAGGATGGGAGCAACCCTCCAGATCGGCTCGCCTGCGGTGATTGCAGAAAAGACGGGGATACTCACGGTCTCAGATTTCAGGTCAAGGGATATGGCGGCAGGGGGGGAAGGGGCCCCACTTGTTCCAGTCACCGATTATCTCCTCTTCCGAAAGAGGGGGTTGAGACGGGGCATCCTTAACATAGGTGGTATCGCAAACCTGACTGTCCTTGGTAAAGACCTTCATGAGACAATCGCCTTTGATACGGGGCCCGGCAATGCACTGATAGATGAGGCGGTTAAGACCCTGAGCAGGGGGAGGATGAGTTTTGACAGGGACGGAAGGCTTGCAGAAGGGGGGAGGGTGGTGGAGCCCCTCCTTGACAACCTCAGGAAGCATCGGTATTTCAGAAAAAGGCCTCCCAAGTCGACGGGAAGGGAGCTCTTCGGCAGGAGGATGATTGAGGAGATCCTTGAGGCCTGGAGAGGCATAGATAGGGCAGACCTGATCAGGACCCTTTCTGAACTCACGGTATGGAGTGTGACAGAAGCCATCACCCGTTACCGTCCTGACGAGATGATCCTGACGGGAGGGGGTGTGAGAAACGGGTTTCTGGTCCGGAGAATAACAGAGGAACTCTCGGTCAGGGGTATCAGTAGCCGGCTGATTGACTCCCTCGGGATGCCTGCCGAGGCAAAGGAGGCCCTGAGCTTTGCCGTTCTGGGGTACCTCACCCTCACGGGCAGGGCCGGAAACCTTCCCTCTGTTACGGGTGCAGAAGGTACGAGGCTCCTTGGGAGTATCACCTTTCCGTGAAGTAAAGGCTGAAAGATGCCTGATTTAGCATTTCCCCATTTCTATCTGTATAATATGATAAGGAGGAGAAAATGAAGAGGATAATCCCGCCGGACATGGTGCAGATATTAAAAAAGGAGTTCTCCGGACTCTCCGATGAGGTGAATATAAAGCTCATAACAAGGAAGGGAGAGAACGACAAGTTCAGCGAGTTTGCAGTCGGACTGATGAGGGAGATTAACGAGATATCTCCCCTGATCAGGGTTGAGTACCTCGATGAAAACTCAGATGAGGCAGAGGTCCGGAAGGACATCCTCTCACCAATCCTGCTCATTTCCCCTGAAAAGTACAGAATAGAGTTTTTCGGTACCCCCATGGGAGAAGAAGGGAGGTCTCTTATCTCTGCCATCGTGATGGCATCCCTGGGTAAGGGGATGCTTAAGGACTCTTCTGTCAGCAGGCTTTCCGAACTCGATAAGGAGAGGGAAGTGCTGGTCTTTGTAAGCCCCACCTGTCCGTACTGTCCCCAGCAGGTGATTTATGCCGTCTCTGCTGCGATAGAGCGGCCTGAGAGGATATCAGTAAAGGTGGTGGAGATCTACGAGCAGAGGGCCCTTGCAGAGCAGTACCATGTGGGCTCTGTCCCCCAGACGGTGATTAATGGTAATATCACTTCCATAGGTTCACAGCCTGAGGAGGCCTTCATAGACAGCCTTTTCAGCGGGGCGCCTGTGGAGATGAAACTGCCAGAGGCCAAGGATGAAGTCATAAAGAGGGATATACTCGTCATAGGGGCTGGTCCTGCCGGGCTTACTGCCGCTATATACGCAGAGAGGGCCGGGCTCAGGACGGTTGTGCTGGAGAAGGGAAACATAGGTGGCCAGGTTGCCCTCACGCCGGTGGTTGAGAATTATCCAGGCTATACCAGGATACCAGGGAAGACACTTATGGACATGATGGCACAGCAGGCCCTCCAGTATACCGAGATCAGCCAGGGCGAAGAGGTTGTTGATATAGCAAAGAAGGCTGATGTCTTTGAGGTAAAGACCACTTCCAGTCGGTATGAGGTGAGGGGTGTGATTATTGCAACCGGAGCCAAGCACAGAAAGTTGGGTGTGCCCGGGGAAGAGAGGCTCTTCGGCCGGGGGGTGAGCTACTGTGCAACCTGTGACGGCTATTTCTTCAAGGACGGGAAGAAGGTGATAATGGTGGGAGGGGGGAACTCGGCCGTCACAGAGGCACTGTACCTCGAGAGTATCGGAGTTGATGTCACCCTTGTTCACAGGAGGGATACCCTGAGGGCTGAAAAGAGGCTCCGCGATAACCTGATGGAGAGGAAGATACCCGTACTCTTGAATACGGTTGTCGAAGAGATAATCGGCAAGGAGATGGTAAAGGGTGTACGACTCAAGGATTTGAAGGAGGACAGGATTTACACCATGGATATTGATGGTGTTTTCATCGCGATAGGCTATGAACCTGTAAATGAGGTGGCAAAGAAACTGGGCCTCGAACTTGACAGTGACGGGTACATAAAGGTTGACGAAAGGCAGAGGACCTCGATGCCGGGTGTCTATGCCGCAGGTGATGTCACGGGGGGTATCAAGCAGATAGTCACTGCTGTGGGGCAGGGCTCGGTTGCCGCCCTTACCGCCTTCGAGGACCTTACAAGCCCGTACTGGAAGGGAAAGGGGGATATGTTTTAGGGGGATCTGATGCTTACGAGTGCCATCAGGGAGATATTCAGGACAAACCTGGGAGTGAAGAGGGGTGAGAAGGTGCTTGTCTTTACGGACAGGCCAACTAAGAGGGATGTCCTGAGTGAGGCTGAGAGGGAGCGCTGGCTCAGGCTCCGGGATGTGGTGATGCTTGTTTACGAGACCGGGAGGGGGTTTACCCGGAGGTGCATCCTCCATGTATACCCATCAAGGGGAGGGCATGGGATGGAGCCTCCCGAGGGGTTGTGGAAGGCGGCCTTTGGGGAAAAGACCGTTCAGGAATTGAAAGCAAAAAGGCTTCTTGGCCCGATCATCAGAAAGAAGGCCGATGAAGAGACTCTCTCTGCTGCAGAGAGGGTAGTCAGAAAGCGGCAGAGAAGTGCCGTGCGGGCCGTAGTGGCCCTTTCAAACTACTCAACCAGCCATACCAGGTTCCGTGACTTCCTGACGAGGCTCTGCGGCACGAGGTATGCAAGCATGCCGCTCTTTGATGTCGCCATGTTCGAGGGGCCTATGCATGTAGACTGGAGGGAACTGGAAAGGAGGACCAGAAAGATCGCCGGTGTAGTGAGGTCCGCTCATGAACTCAGGATAACCACTCCCGCAGGGACGGACCTCAGGGTTTCCAAGAAGCGGAGGAAGACCCTTGCCGACACTGGAAATCTCAGAAAGCCGGGTTCCTTCGGCAACCTTCCTGCCGGAGAAGTCTTCTTTGCCCCGGTGGAGGGCTCTGCCATGGGGAGGCTTGTCCTTGAGTGGGGGCCTACGAGGTCCTTCAGAAGCCCTATGGTCATGGAGGTCATGGATGGGATGGCAGAGGTCCTGAGCGGGGGAGATGACTACAGGGATTTTCTCCTCGAGAAGTTTGCCGAAAGAGAGGAAAACCGGAATATCGCCGAGATAGGGATAGGAACTAACGACAGGGCCATGCGACCCGATAATATCCTTGAAGCAGAGAAAATCCTGGGAACCGTCCATGTGGCCCTCGGGGATAACAGCTCCTTCGGCGGACTGGTAAAGACCCCATTTCACCAGGACTTTGTGTTATTCCATCCAACGGTGATTCTCAGGATGAGGGATGGAGAGGAGCGGGTGTTGATGAAGGAGGGAAAACTCCTTCATTTCTAAGCCGGTCAACCCAATAAACTCAGCTAACCCGACAACCCACTTACAGATCGCAGATCTCGCTCTCCTTCAGATTTCCGAGGTTGAGGGCGAGTTTTTCCATCTCAACCATGAAGTCTTCATAAAGCCCTGTGAGGGCATCCCTGCTGAAGTTCCTCTCCCCCGTCTTGACTGCCCAGATTGAGAAAAACGGCTCAGGGTCCAGTCCGAGGGCATCACAGAATTCCCGGAAGGGAGTCCCCTCTACAGGACATTGTCTGTTGATCAGCCTGAGGATGTGCTTGAAAAGAGGGACGAAGGATATGAGGTATGAGGTGAGGAGCCTTTCCAGGTCGGCCTTCCGCTCAAGTGAGAAGAGGAACTCCTCCTGCATCCTGAGGAGCCGCCTCTTTATCTGAAGTTCGATCTCCGTTCTCAGATCGCTGAAGCCGATATCTATCTCTCCAAGGATGTCCTCCCCATGGATTACCAAGTAGGACTCCTTCATGGACAGAAACTCAATGGGGAAGATGTTGAGAGATGTTCTGATCATGTCCCTTGTGAGTATCACCGGTGTAGAGATACTCCGGAACCTTTTCATTATCCGGGAGTATTTCCTCAGAAAGCCGGCGGAAAATCTCCTCAGAACAATCAGGAAGTTCAGCTTGCCCTTCTTTCTGGCAGGAGCAGGTCTTCCCCTGCTGCCATAGAGTATCAGGGCAAGGACCTCATCTCCTCCTGCTTCGAGCACAGCTCTTTTGTACCGTTCAATGGTTCTTCTTTCGGTTCCTGTGAGGGGTTCATAACTTTCCGGCGTCATACAGGTCCTCCCTCAATTGCAAAACTTGCTTGATAACTTTATAATATCAAAGGCCCTTTGAAAAAATCAGAGAAAGACAACAATACCCATGATAGCCTTCAGTGAAGTCACAAAGGTATACGAAAACATTACCGCATTAAGGAAGATCACCTTCTCCATAGGCAAGGGGGAGTTCTGCTTTATTACAGGCCCCAGTGGCGCCGGGAAGTCCACCCTCTTAAAGCTCATATATCTTGCAGAAAAGCCTGACGAGGGAAGGATAAACATAGCAGGCTGGGACTCGGACCGCCTGAAAATGTCCTCCATTCCCTATCTCCGAAGAAATATAGGTATTGTCTTCCAGGACTTCAAGCTTCTTTCGAACAGAAATGTCTACGATAACATAGCCATTGCCCTCAGGATAAGGGGTGTGCCGGAAAGGGAGATAAAGGACCGGGTCCATGAAGCGCTCAAGCTTGTGAACCTGAGGCACAAGGTGGACAGTTATCCCGATATGCTCTCAGGCGGAGAGCAGCAGAGGGTGACGATCGCAAGGGCCATAGTCGGAGACCCCACCGTACTGCTTGCCGATGAGCCGACAGGTAATCTCGATGTGGACAATACAGCAGGGATAATGAGAATTTTCAGGGAGATCAATGCAAAGGGAACAACCATCCTCTTTGCAACACACAACAAGGAACTCTTCAGACATACGGGGCTGAGGGTGCTCACTCTTGACGGTGGGAATCTCGTCTCTGATGTGGGAGGATAATGAGAGATGTACTCGGTAAAGTTAGGTCTTAAGAGTCTCTGGCGGGAACGGTGGATAAACATCCTTTCCGTCCTTACAATCGGGGTGGGGTTCTTTGTGCTTGCGGTAGTGGCTCTTCTTCTTCTGAATCTTGAACTTGCCTCGAGAAGGCTCCCTGAGAAGTTTACAATCACCGTATTCCTGGAAGATGAGATCAGCCAGAGGGGTATTCTCCGGATCAGAAAGATGATAGAGAGGGCCACGGTGGTAGAGAAGGTTGACTTCATTTCAAAGGAGGAGGCCTTTGAGGACCTCAAGAAGAGCCTCAAGGACTCTGCCTACATTCTTGAAGGCCTGGACAGAAATCCCCTCTTTCCCACATTCGTAATCAGGTTGAGAAAGAGCGCCTTTGACCGTGAAAAGGTGGAACAGCTCATAAAGGAGATACGCGGTATGAGGGGTGTGGAGGACCTGGTCTATGGCGAGGAGTTCCTGGGTGTTGTGAGCAGGTTCAGGGTGATGATCAGGCTTCTGAGCATAACCCTGATGGGACTCTTCTTTGTCGCCACTGTCTTTGTCTGTTACAGCACCGTGAAGATACTCTTTTACAGGAGGAAGGAGGAGATAGAGATATTCAAGCTCCTGGGGGCAACGGGCGGTTTCATCAGGCTCCCCTTCCTGGTGGAGGGGTCCATCATAGGACTCCTCGGCGGGCTCTTTTCCGGAGGTCTTCTCTATGGCCTCTTTGAGATTTCAAGACGGTATGTTGCCGGCGGGGTTCCCATTATTACCGGATTGAATCCTGTACTTACTGTCGTCGCCATACTCCCGGTCTTCGGGGTGGTCCTCGGGGTTATAGGTTCGGCGATAGCCGTCGGAAGGGTGAAGTTTTGATATGGGCCTTCGCCTTTTCCGTCTTGTCCTGATTTCCCTCCTTTTTACCTTTATACTCTCTCCCTCAATCTCTCATGCAAAGAAGGATCCCCGCAAGGAGTATCTCAAAATCCAGCGGGAACTGAAGAAGAGAAAAGAGGCCCTGTTGAAGACCCGGAAAAGGGAGGTTTCCATCCTGAAGGAGATGGAGCAGCTCAACAGGGAACTCGGAGAATTGAAAAGGGGAATAAAGCGGCTGCGGTCGGATCTCAGGAGGAGGTCACGGGAAATTTCCGGGGTGAGGAGGGAGATTGAGCAGATTTCTTCCGTCCTCCGCAAGCAGAAGCGGTTTCTTGAAAAACAGCTCCAGTCCATGCAGAAATTCGGGGTAGAAGGGGTGGATACAGTGATCAGGGCTGGAAAGGATCCCCGCCCCGGGATACTCCACCTTTCCTTTGCCGACCAGGTCAGACTCCTTCTTTCTTCATCAGACCTGCCACAGCTGATAAGAAGGTGGAGGTCCCTTGAGAGGATCGCCAGTTACGAATACAGGGTGATGAAGGAATATTCCGAGAATATCCAGGGACTGAGGGAGAAGGAGGAAAAACTCCGGGGGCTTCTGAAAGAACTGAAGAGGGAGAAGAAAGAACTCTACTCCAAGGAACGTTCCCTCAGGGACAAGAAGAAGAGAAAGAGGGAACTTCTGGCCTCGGTCAGGAAGGAGAGGGATCTTTACAAACAGATGATCTCCGAACTCAAGGAATCATCAAGAAGGTTGCGGAAACTGATTGAAGAATCTGAGAAAGAAAAAAAGTATGCCCAGAAGGGCTTCAAGAAGATGAAAAAGAAGCTCCCCTGGCCTGTAAACGGGAGGGTTGCACTCCCCTATGGCAGTTACAGGGACCCGAAGTTCAAGACGCCGGTTTTCAGAAACGGGATACACATCAAGGCCAAGGACGGGGCCATCGTCCGGGCAGTTTATTCAGGCAGGGTCGTTTATGCCGACTGGTTCAAGGGTTACGGCAAGGTGGTGATTGTTGACCACGGGGAGGGATATCATACGGTGTATGCAAACCTGAACGACATTTTTTTAAAAAAAGGCGATATAATAAAAAAGGGAGAAGAGATCGGCCATGTTGGAGAATCGGGAACGATTAATGCCCCCGGGCTTTATTTCGAGGTCCGTTACAGAGGCAAGCCTGTAAACCCCCTCCACTGGCTGAAGAACCGATATAAAAGAAAGAGAAGATAACCTGGAGGTCTGATAATGAAGAAACTCAGAATTTTTCTGGCTGGCTGGGCTGTAATCACCTTGCTGACAGCCGGTGTTGTGTTGGTTAACAGCCTGGTAAGCAACCCTGTAAGTGCTGACTCTGAAACTTATGAGGAACTCAAGCTCTTTACCGAGGTCCTGAGCATAGTCAAAAGTAGCTATGTGGAAGAGGTCAAGACAAAGGACCTGATTTACGGAGCCATCAGGGGGATGTTGAAGACCCTTGATCCACACTCCAGCTTTCTTTCCCCTGATGCCTACAAGGAGATGCAGATAGATACAAAGGGTGAGTTCGGGGGGCTTGGCATACAGATAGGTATCAAGGATGGTGTTCTTACGGTGATCGCCCCCATAGAGGATACCCCGGCATGGAAGGCCGGTCTGAAGGCCGGCGACAAGATACTGAAGATTGAAGGTGAACCCACAAAGGACCTCTCCCTGATGGAGGCTGTTCACAGGCTGAGGGGACCGAGGGGTACAAAGGTCACCATAAGCATCTTCAGAAAGGGCTGGAAGGAGACCAAGGATGTCACTATTGTCCGGGACATCATAAAGATCAAGAGTGTGAAAAAGAAGGTCATAGACAAGGAGATAGGTTATGTGAAGATAAACCAGTTTCAGCAGAGGACAGCGGTGGAACTGGAAAAGGCACTCCGGAATCTCCAGGAAGAGGGGATTGACTCCCTCATCCTTGACCTGAGAAACAACCCTGGCGGGCTTCTGAAGGCGGCCGTGGATGTGGCTGAACAGTTCCTGCCGGAGAATAAACTGGTGGTTTACATAAAGGGAAGGACAGGAAAGAAGACGGAGTATTTCACCCGGGGGAACAGGCCCTTTTACAACTGGCCGATGGTGGTTCTCGTGAACCAGGGAAGCGCCTCTGCTTCGGAGATTGTGGCCGGTGCCCTGAAGGACTGGAAACGGGCGGTCATCATAGGAGTGAAGACCTTCGGGAAGGGTTCTGTCCAGAGTGTGATCCCCCTGAGCGACGGCTCAGGACTCAGGCTGACTACGGCGAAGTATTACACCCCCAACGGGATCTCCATACAGAATACGGGTATTGAACCGGACATCGAGGTGGAGATACCTGTTACTGACGGAAAGGGTCATCCCGTGCTCCGGGAGAAGGACCTGAAGAGGCATCTTGACAACGAGCAGGTCAAGGAAAAGGATGAAGAAAAAGAGAGGAAAGATGAGAAGAAGAGGGAGATTATTCCTGTTAAGATTGACGAAAAGAACGACCTGCAGTTACAGAGGGCGATTGATCTCCTGAAGAGCTGGGAGGTCTTCAGGGAGATGCCTGCAGAAATAAAAGGGGATGTCAAGGATAATCTTTGACATAGAGACAGTCGGGGCTGATTTCGATACCCTTGATGAAGAGACCAGGGCCTATCTTCTGAAAAGGGCCCTCACTGAAGAGGAGGAAGACCGGGTCAAGGAAAACCTCGGGCTTTCCCCTCTCACCGGTGAGATCGTTGCCATAGGGATGCTTAACCCCGAGACTATGAGGGGGAAGGTGCTTTTCCAGGCCCCCGACGGGGATATTGAACCCTTTGAGGAAGATGCAATACAGTATGAGAGCGCTTCAGAGAAGGATATACTCCTTGAGTTCTGGGAGACAGTAAGCAAGTACAGTCAGTTCGTGACATTCAACGGCAGGACCTTTGACTGCCCCTTCATAATGGTCCGGTCTGCTTTCCACCGGATCAAACCCACCCGGGAACTGATGCCTAACAGATACAGCGGCCCCCATATCGACCTCCTGGACCAGCTTACTTTTTATGGTGCTACCCGACGGTACAGCCTTGATATGTGGTGCCGTTCCTTCGGGATAAGAAGCCCCAAGGAGGAAGGAATAACGGGGCTTGATGTAAAGGGGCTCTTTACAGAGGGACGGTATCTCGATATTGCAAGGTACTGCGCAAGGGACCTGGTGGCAACAAGGGAATTGCTCCTGATATGGGAGAGTTACATAAAATACCGGTCCGAATAAAAACGTTTATTTGTCTGCCTGCCCTTGGGTGTTAATTCCTGAGAACTTTTCTTCTATCTGACATTAAGACATTAATAACAGAACGCAGGCCTGGGTCTTTTTTATCAAAAATGTAATTAAATGGATTTATGGAGGCTGGCTTGTGATAAGCAGGTTTGTAACCATCACCTAAATTGAGCGATTTTGCTGTAGAGACAGAGGGGCATGGGGCCTTCACATCATTCTCGACGGGCCTCCATGCCCCTCTCCGAGGCGATCATCAGGCCTCACCTCGAAACGAGTCTCACGACTCGTGGAGAGTCGTATCGACATCCGGGTGAGGCTCATCTGATGATCAAAAACCGTTCAGGCCCATTACCCCTCTGTCTCCTTATATGCTGTATCTGAATATGCTGTATCTGAAAGAATCGCTCAATTTGGGCATCAGTTTTTTTAGAGAAATTGATGGAGCCAGGGATGGGATTCGAACCCACGACCTGCTGATTACGAATCTTAAA